>NZ_JANCPG010000010.1:0-75265 GCF_024295905.1 Streptococcus sp. CF7_Ac1-12
ATATGTTTCTTAACATCTTCTGGCGTAACTGGTGTTCCAACTTTAACTACCACAGGCGTAACTTTTGGTGTTACGATAACTGGTACATTTACAGTTACTCGAATTCCATTTGGTAACTCAATCACAACTGGAATACTTGGTCTTTCACCTGAAATATCTGTTGAAGGTTTGTCACCAATTGAGATAACTTTTGCTCCTTTTGGAATGTGTTTTTCAACATCCTCAGTAGTAATTGGATCACCTTGTTTTTTAACAATATCTTCAATAGGAGTTACAGTTACTGGAATTTCTACAGTCACAACTTTACCATTTGGTAATGTAATCGTTACTTTTACAGGATCCTTCTTACCTGGTGTTGTTAAGTCTGGAAGATCTCCTACCTTAACAGTTGCTCCTTCTGGTACTTTGATTTGTTTCAAGATATCTTCTGGAGTCAATTTATCTTTCGTTACTGGTGTCTCGATTTCCTTAACTGGAGTTACATTTACTGGTACTTCTACCGTAACTACTTTGCCATTTGGCAATTCAATCGTTACCTTAACTGGATTTTTCTTACCTGGCGTTGTTAAGTCTGGAATATTTTCAACCTTAGTAACCTTACCACCTTCTGGAATCGTAATTCCTTTAGTGTAATCCTCTGGGGTTAACGGTGTTGTAGTTACTGGTGTTTCAATTTCCTTAACTGGAGTAACAGTTACTGGAACGTCCACTGTGATAACTTTACCATTTGGCAATTCAATCGTTACCTTAACCGGATCTTTCTTACCTGGTGTTGTCAAGTCTGGAATATTTTCAACCTTAGTAACCTTACCACCTTCTGGAATCGTAATTCCTTTAGTGTAATCGTCCGGTGTTAATGGTGTGGTTGTTACTGGAGTCTCGATTTCCTTAACTGGCGTTACATTCACCGGAACATCCACTGTGATAACTTTACCATTTGGTAATTCAATCGTTACCTTAACTGGATCTTTCTTACCTTGTGTTGTCAAGTCTGGAATATTTTCAACCTTAGTAACCTTACCACCTTCTGGAATTGTAATTCCTTTAGTGTAATCGTCCGGTGTTAATGGTGTGGTTGTTACTGGGGTTTCGATTTCCTTAACTGGCGTTACATTCACCGGAACGTCCACTGTGATAACTTTACCATTTGGTAATTCAATCGTTACCTTAACTGGATCTTTCTTACCTGGTGTTGTCAAGTCTGGAATGTTTTCAACATTCGTTACTTTACCGCCTTCTGGAATCTTAATTCCTTTAGTATAATCGTCCGGTGTTAATGGTGTGGTTGTTACTGGTGTTTCAATTTCCTTAACTGGAGTAACAGTGACTGGAACATCCACAGTATAAGATTTACCATTTGGTAATGTAATCGTTACTTTTACAGGGGGTTTTTCACCTGGTGTTGTTAAATCTGGAAGATCGCCGACCTTAACAGTTGCTCCTTCTGGAATCTTCATTCCTTTTGTATAATCGCCTTCAGTTAAAGGAGTGTTTGTTACTGGTGTTTCAATCGGTGTTGGTTTTGTTTCAACTACTTTAATAGTAGCTGGAACTTCTACTAACACTTTTCCATTTTTATCTTTTACAACTACAGTAACTGGTTTATCCCCTGGAGTTGTTCCATCATATGGAGTTGTTTGTCCTTCTGGAACTTTGTATTCGAATGTTGAACCTTCTGGATAGTCACTTGGTGTGATACTATCTTCAGCTTTAGGTTTATCTTTATCTTCAGCATTTACTGGAGTTAATTGTTCTTTACCTTGAACGACTTTGATCTTCGCAGGTACTTCTACAATTGGATCTCCATCTGAATCTTTCACGACTACAGTAACATCTTTCTCACCTGGAGTTGTTCCATCATATGGAGTTGTTTGTCCTTCTGGAGTCTTGTACTCAAACGTTGAGCCTGCTGGATAATCATCTGGTGTAATGCTATCTTGTGGTTTTGGTTTCTTATCACTTTCAGCATTCACTGGAACATACTGTGTCTTAGATTCTACAACAACAATCTTAGCTGGAATTTCTGTAATTGGTTGCCCGTCTAATTTCGCTACTACCGTTACAGGTTTTTCACCTGGTGTTGTTGTATCTACTGGAGTGTTATCTTTGTATTCAAATGTTGTTCCAGTTGGGAAATCATTTGGATTAATGTTTTCTTTTGGATCTGGCTGTTTCTTAGCTGGATCTACTGGTACATATTTAGGATAACTTTCTACTACTCGTACTGTAGACGGTACTTCAACTAATACTTTATCCCCTTGTTTAACAACAACGGTAACTTTCTTATCACCTGGTGTAGATGTATCTACTTCTTCTTTATACTCAAATGTTGCATCATCTGGGTAATCATTCGGATCAATACTATCTTCAGGTGATGGTTGTTTCTTACCTTCATCCACTGGAACGATTTGTGGATTTCCTTGTACGACCTTCACTTTTGTTGGTACTTCAACAAGTTTATCTTCTCCATCTTTTGCAACGACAACTACATCTTTTTCTCCTGGTGTAGTCGTATCTACTGGAGTTTTGTACTCAAATGTTGTGCCATCTGGATATTGTTCTGGATCAATACTCTTAGAAGCATCTGGTTGTGGTTTGCTTGGATCTGCTACTACGTATTGTGTCTTAGGATCTACTACCACTACTTTTGCAGGAACTTCTACAATTGGTTGACCATTTAGCTTAGCTACAACTGTCACATCTTTTTCACCTGCAGTTGTTGTATCTACTGGTGTCTTATATTCAAATGTTGTACCATCTGGATATTCTCCTGGTGTAACACTATCTTTCGCTTCTGGTTGTTTCTTAGCTGGATCTGCTACTACAAATTGTGGTGTGCTACCTACTACACGTACAGTTGCTGGGACTTCAACAATTGTGTTTCCTTGTGGGTCAAGTACTTCAACAATCACATTCTTATCTCCAGTTGTTGTTACATCGATTGGAGATGTTTGTCCATCTGGAGTCTTATATCTAAATGTAGATCCTTCTGGATAATCTGTCTTATCAATGTTCTTTTCTGGATCTGGTTGTTTGTTGCTTTCATCCACTGGTACGATTTGTGGTACACCTTCAACTACTGTAACTGGTACTTTAACTGTTGTAGTTAATGGTTTATCTTGTCCAGGAACTGTGTACTTAACAGTTACTTCTACTTCAGTATCATCTGTTAATTCAGGAATTGTTACTGGCACTGTATTATCAACAGTAACTGTTGCTCCTTGAGGTAATTTACCTGTAAATGTTCCATCAGCAATTGCTTTTTCAGCTTGAGCTAGTACTTTTTCTTTAGCCTTTTCCTTGTCACTGTTTTTAGCAACTAAAATTTCATCAGCTTCTGGTTTTGGTAAAACTGTTACTGGTACACTTACTGTTTCTGTTAACTTACCATTGTCATATGTTACTGGTACGTCTACTTTAACGTCTGTCGCTCCTGCTTTACCTGCTGTTTCTGGTAATGTTGTTGGTTCACCTTTTGTTCCATCTGTTCCTGGTGTTACAGCTGTTTTTGCTTGTTCAGCGGTTGGTTTTTCACCTTCGAACACGACGATGTTACTTGCTGTTGAACCTACTACCGTTACTGGTACTGGTACTTCGCTAGTTTTAACTACATTACCATCTTTTACATACTCTACAACTGCTGTTGCTGGAGTTTGTACTCCAGTTGCTGTTGTTGCCGGTACTGTTCCAGCTTTAACTTCTTTAACTCTTACAGTTACACCATCTGGCAACTTAGTTGTCGCTGTAGCTGCTTCCACTGCTTTCGCTTTAACAGCTTCTTCTAATCCTGTGCTATCTTTAAGAACTGTTACTCCTGTAGGTGTTACTTTTGGTAAGACAACAACATCTACTTTCGTTTCTACAGGGATTGTTTCAGTTCCTTTTGTATAAGTTACTGTTGCTGGCACTTCTAATGTTTGACCTGCTTTTTTAGCTGTTGTTGGAATATCAGCAATATCATTTTTAGTTGGAGTAAAGCCGTCTACAGCTGTAGGATTTACTTTTTCTTTCAACTGATCATTTGTTACAGTATCACCTTCAACTGTATACAATTTATTTGTTTCTTGATCTTTTACAGTAATTTTATAAGTAGTTGAATTCACAGCAGTGTCTGCACCTTTATTTGTTCCAGTATCCGTTTCAGTATCTGCAGTAACGACATTTCCGTTACTATCTTTTACTTCAACTTTAACTGTGTAAGTACCAACTTCTGATAATTTAACAGCTGCTGCTTCTGCTGCACTACTATATTCTGTTACTGTTCCTGAAGGAGATGTTAACGTTACTTTTGTAACTGTTGTTTCCTTTTTATTTGGAGCAGTTGTCGCATCATCTTCTCTATCTGTAATTGTTACTGTAGCTGATTTTTGTTTCACTAAGTCTACTGTAGCACCTTTTACTGTAGTATAAGAAGTGGAGCTAATAGATGGAGCATCATTTAATACAGACGCTTTATCTGAAGAACTTGCTGTTTCCACTGCATCGACTGTTCCATTGAATCCTGATGAAGTAGAAATCGTCCATTTATCTCCAGTTTTTGTTGCTGTTACGGTAGAGTTATCATCAGCAGTCCATTTGTTTAGTCCTTTATCGTATCTAACCGTTACAACCATTCCTTTATTAGTATCAGTTGCTGAATCTGCTGAACTATTGGCTGCATTTTCTTTGTTATAAGTTGTTAGTGTACGAAATACATTATTAACTGCTGTAACTTTTCCTTCTGCATTTAATGTACGAGTATATTCGTAAACATTAAAAATCGTTTCGCCATCTTTATTCACATCAACATATAGGTCACGTTTTAACCAAGTTGTTGTTCCATCGCTGTTAAGAGTTTTCTTCTCAGCAGTCTCACCAGATAACTCCCATCGTCCAGTAACTTTATTGAATGTTGCTGCTACATTCTCTCCAAGTCTAGTTTTTAAGGCTACTTCTGCCCTTGTAAATGTTGCTGTTATATTTTCACTATTTGCAGTTACGTTAATCGTATCTGTTGCAGCATTTGCTGTTGCTGTTGGAAGAACTTTTAGATTGAAAGTTTCACCAACTGTACCAATTTCATCATTGACATTTACAGCAGTATTTGTTGTTTCTGAGACAACCCACTTACCATTTTTAGCAACAACTTTTGTGTTTGTTCCATCTGGTAATGTAATCGTTGCTTCTGAAGCCCCTCTAGAAATTGTAATCGGAACTTCTGTATCATAAGCATGTACATTTTTTATAGATACTGAAGGTGCAATTTTAAATGTTGCATGTGCATATGCTTCATTGGCATTTGTCTCTTTATAATCTCTTGCATAGATTGAAACTCTGTAAATCCCAGCTTCTGTTGGTGTTCCTTTAAATCCATTTGGATTATTTTCAGTCATATCAGCTGATGCAATGGTGAAACCGACACCTGGAATTTTTGTCTCATCTCCTGTTAATTCTGTAGGAGTAGCAGCATCGGTACCTGTCGTTCCTGTAATCTTCGCTCCAGAAACCCCAAGAATTGCACGTCCTACAGTTTCTGTAATTGTAGTTGTACGTCCGATTGGTGCTCCATTTTCATCCGTTAAAGTATAAGAAACTCTTCTATCATTTGGTACTCCAGCATGCGAAGCTCCAGCATCTCTATATTCTACTGGAACAGTTAGTGCTTCTCCTACTTTACCTTCTTTAACAGCATTGTTGATTTCTAGGGTAGGTGGTGTTCCATCTTTCCATGCTGTTCCACCAAATCTATGATCATCTAATGGAATCGTAACACTTTTACCAGTATTAGTATTTTTAAACGTTACTCGAGCTTTTACTTGTTGATAGTTAAATGGACTTCTATGAGTTACAACCCCTTGTACACTATCTGTTGCTTTATCATAAAATAAACCATTTGGAAAATTAAAGACATTGAAATCTGAAACAGTCCAGCCAGCCTTTTTAGCAGCTTCTGTTACTTCAATACGTTTACTTACATCTTTAATGTATACTTTATCGATTCCTTGTTCATATCCAAGTTTATAGATACTAGAAAGCAGATATTCATATGGTCCATTTCCATAGTAGGTTGCTGGGACTTGACTTGAAATTGTTGTACCATTATATCTTTGTTTTCCTCGCCATAGAGGAGCTTCTTCGATAATTTTTTGTACCTTTTCTGCTGGCAACTTCAAACCATAGTCAATACGAGCCCTTACATCATTCTCTTTACCTAAATACGTATAGTTAGATGGTCCAGGGCTAGGTCTTGTGCCAGATCTTTGATCAGAGAATACTCTAAACTCTAAGTCTGCAGCATCAGCTTTTTTCTCTGGCGTATTAACACCTAAATCACCCTCGCCTGCATGGTGACTACCAAATGGCATTGTATAGGTATCCCAACCCGTAAAGTTTTCTCGTGATACTGTACTTGTACTTCCGATAATATCTTTCGCAGTTGGTTGCGCTGGATTTGTTGGTGTGATTGTATCACTTGTTCCTGTGGTTGTTGTAGCAGTAGTTGCAGCGTCGTTAGTTCTAAATCCACTTTCCCCATTACCTGGGATAGCTTGTCCATTTCTTGGGTCTTGGTTTTTATTTACTTTCTCTTCAGTTGTTTCTGATTTGATACTGTTTAAAATGACAAGGCTACTTGAAAGTTGTTTAGCTTGTGCATCCACTTTTTCCTGTGTTTTTGTATCATCGTTTAAAAGCTCTTTTGCTTTATTAACCAAGTTTTTAGCATCATCAATGACTGATTTTGTTTTCTTGTCTTCAGTTAATTGACTCAATCTACCTTCAACTTTAGCAACTAAATCTTCTAATGATGCTGTATTAATAGCAACTTTTTCTGCCTCTACATTTGGATTTTGAACTTCACTATTTTGTTTGTCAGCGGCAGACTCTTTTACAGAAGTATTATTTTGTCCATCGGCCTCTTTAGCAGTAGCAGACCCTTGTCCAGTAACTTCCTTAGAGGGTTCCGGGGACTTCTCATTTACATTTTGAGGATTTTGAACTTCTGTATGTTCTGTATTAGTTACTGGTTCAGCAGCTTGGACGCTTCCTCCACCAAGGAAAAACAATCCAGTAGCTACAGCCACACTAGCCGCACCAAAACTAACCTTACGAATACTGTAACGTGTGAATTTCTCCACTTGCGATTGGCGAACATGACGCCCTTTGGGTTTAAACATTCCCTTACTCCTTTTTCTGATAATTATCAGTTAATATATCTAAGAAGGCTAAATAAAAAGCCCCCCCCCTAAAATATATGAGTATGTTTTAAAGGGTTACAAATAATTATACTCTTTTTTTTCCTATAAATCAAGCATTTTCAAGTATAATCGCTAAAGTAATTTCACAAACTTCTCTTTAAGGTAAACCCTTACAAAAATAGAATTTATATTACTTTAGTGATTTTCTATATTATTTGATTGTTCGTATGATTTGATTATAAAAATGAATTTTCTGATATTTTTTATCAGGTCTTCATTGACTTTTAGCAACAGATAAGGGATTACAGAATGAAGCTAGATGCACAAGTTCTACCCAAAATAGCTGTAAAATCTAGAAGTTCCTCCAGCTTTATAAAATAAAGTCTATAAAAAAACAAGGCCCAGTTTTAAAGACAAAACTAGGCTTGCTATCTATTTTATTTTCCATCCTTCACTTCTTTGGTTGCTACATCATCTCCAAACCATTTTTGGCTAATCTCTTGGAACTTTCCTTCTTGGTATAGTTCAATAAAGGCTTGGTTTAAAGCTTGCAGTAATCTCTTGTCTGCTGGTCTAACTCCGACCGCAAAGGATTCACTTTCAAATCCAGCTGAAAAGACATTGTAGTCATTTAATATTCCTTCAGACTGAAGATAGTAATTAGCATACACTCGGTCAATCAACAAGGCATCAATTCGGTCATTCTTCAAATCAATCAAGGCTTCATTGAAACTCTGGTATTGATTGGCCTTCTGGTCTTTGACACGATTTTTCAATAAATCTGGCTGGGCTTCAAAGTCTAGATAACCAGAGGATCCAGCTTGAGCTCCCAAGGTCTTATCCTTCATATCCTCTACTGAATGAATCTGCTGACTTTTCTTCGCAACCAGAACTTGCTGATTTTCCATATATGGAATGCTAAAGGCAACCTTTTCTCGGCGTTCATCAGTGGCAGAATAGCCATTCCAGATGGCATCTATGGTTCCATTTTGCAGTTCCGTCTCCTTCATATCCCAGTCGATTGGCTGAAATTGAACCTTAAAACCTAATTTTTCAGAGACAGCTTGCGCTAAATCAATATCAAAGCCTGTATATTGGCCATTCTTTTCTTCAAAACCCATGGGTACAAAGGTATTGTCAAAGCCAATAGTAATGGTTCCCTGCTCTTGATACTTATCCCAGTTATCCTGCTTTGGATCACTAGCTTTCTGAGTACAGGCCGTTAAAAAGAGAGTCAGGAGAGAAACCAATACTAAAGCAATTTTCTTATTAGTCATCGGGACCTCCTACTTGGGCTCAACCTTGAGAATCTGATCTGCGATATTTTCAGCGAATTGTAAATCGTGGGTAACCACAATCTGCGTCATTCCAAGTTCCCTATTTTGCAAGATCAGTTTTTCCACTTCCAAGCGCAATGCTGGATCTAGGGCAGAAGTTGGTTCATCGTAGCCAATGATTTCTGGGTCAATCATCATAGCACGCGCCAAGGCCACCCGCTGCTTTTGTCCACCTGATAGTGAAAATGAATAGGCATTTGCATGTCCTGCCAGTCCCAACTGTTCCAGGAGCCCACGCGCCTTCTTCTCAGCCTCTTCCTGCTTCATTCCCATTGTTTTCACAGGAGATAAGGTCAAATTATCTAGAACTGATAAATGAGGAAACAGTTGAAAATCTTGGAAGACAAATCCTAGTAGATTTCGCTTCTCCAATTCATCCAGTTCTAAAGGTTCTCCATTATAAAAGATTTGCCCTGAATCAATGGTTTCAAGACCTGCAAGCATACGTAAGAGAGTTGTCTTACCTCCACCAGAAGGCCCAACAATAGCCAGGATTTGCTTTTCAGGAATTTTTAGACTGAAATTAGATAAAATTTGCTTTTCACCAAAGCCCTTATTGATATTTCGTAATTCTAACATGGCAGCCTCCTATCTATAGTAACTGTACTTCTTCTCAACTTTTTTGGCAAGGATGGTCACAATACCAATCAAAATTAAGTAAATGGCTCCTGCCAAGAACATAGGAACTAGGCTAGCATCACGGTTTGCAGCTGTTCGACTAGCCAAGATAAGATCTGAAATTCCAAGTGCATAGACCAAAGAAGTATCCTTGACCAAACTCATAACTTCGTTAAATACACTAGGAAGAACAATCTTGGTCACTTGGGGCAAGATAATATAGCGAACTGTGTCAAAGGGACTAAACTTCAAAACCTTAGCAGCCTCATATTGACCTTTAGGAATGGTATCAATCCCCCCACGGAAGATTTCAGCAAAGTAAGCCGCATAATTGAGAACAAAAGCAATGATAGCCGCAGGAAGACGGTCCAAACGAATCCCAATACTTGGCAGCACATAATAGATAAAGATTAATTGCAAGAGCAAGGGTGTGCCTCGCATAATCCAAATATAAATATTAATCAAATGATGGAGGGGCTTCCAATGGACTTGCAAGGCAAAGGCAATCAAAACGCCCAAGGGAATAGAAAAAATCAAGACCAGTGCAAAAACCTGCAAAGTCATGCTTGCACCGCTCAATAAACTCGGTAATATCTCAAACAAATAAGACATACTGCACCTCCTAAAAATAATTGTTCCTATTATAGCACAAGAGATTAGTGTTTACAAATGCTTTCTGTTGCTTATTGATAATTGAGTTTTTACTTATTTTTTCTTTAAAATCATTTTCATCAATTACTGTTATTTTTTAGAATCGTATTCATCTTTGTATTCATTTTTATAAACATCTTTGCCCCTATAGTTGAGAACCTTGCAATTTGATTCTAATAGTTTCCAAAAGGAGCAGTGAGTCATTTCACTGTATTTATTTTTGAAAAAACCACTCCCCCTTCAAGAAGATGATTTTACAGATTTGAAATCTGACTATCCTATTTATGTTTCCTGGATTTTAAATCCACATTTTTAGTCAAACAAAAAAACACAAGCCGTAGCCTGCGAAAACATTATCTATTCTAAATAGTCTTTTTCTGTAATTACTTTTAATCTAGTAGAATAATTCTGGAATGTTGAGAATTTAAAGCGTTTAGGATCTTCAAGTTTGTTTCTATCATTTATTTCTAAAGCGCGGTTATAATCTATAATAGCTTTCACTAACTTATTAATTATAGCTTTATCGTTATCCATCACTTTATAATAATCTTCGATTTTCCGAAGGCGGAAAGTTGTATTTAGTAAGTAGCTTTTGTCTTCTAAAATCAAGGTTTTACCAATATCTAATCCTTCAACATATCCTTCTTTTGCCGAATTTCTTAGCTTATACTTCAACTGATACTTTTTAGGAATATAACTTCTAAATGGAATCAAGAAAGTCAATCCCTGTATTTTGACAACAGTTACCGCAAATCCCCTTCCTTTATTCATTACTTCCTTTGTCTTAAAATCATAATCCATCGCTTGAATAAGGTCATAATCCTTGCACATTTTTAAATCAATTTGACCTAATTTTAACTTCTTACTTTTCATTCCTATTCCTTAGATAAAAAGCTCACTAAAAAGTGAGCAACATTTCCAATGAGATACTTCTGTTGACGAGCGCGTCTCTCCGCCCCCTCATTGCCTAACGATAAGGCTTGACGAATCGAAAGGAGGTGAGTTTTCCTGTTTTCAATTCTTCTTATTCTTACACATTTTTTTAATTTTGTCAAACAAAAAATACAAGCCCTATCCTGGATATGTAATCTATTTTGAAATTTTAAGATAAGAGTTTTGAAATAAAAACAAAACTCTACCCTTCTAATGAAACAATCTTAACCTGATTTACATACAAATTCTCGTCACATTGCAATAAAACTTCAGCCATATTTATTTGAAAAAAAAAGTAAAAAACCGCAATTGTTATCTAGTAATAACTTGCAGTTTTCTGTAATGTATGGATTCTTACAATCTCTCATACAATTCTTGCATTTGCACATCATCTGGAACCAGTTTTAAGTAAACTTGCGCATTGACTTTTGCTTCCTCAAAGTAGCCCAATTCACGCAAGAGATAGATATAGTGTTCCAGAAATTCTGGATTATCCTTTAAATCTCCTGCCAACTCTTGGTAAAGCTCATAGGCAGTATCCAAATCGTCCATTTCTTGATAGGAACGAGCAATCATCCACTTGGTCAAAAGATTTTCTGGCTCATCACTTTGTAAGTCTAAAATATCCTCATAACGTTCCTGTTCTAGATAAATAGTAGCTAGACGGAGTAAGATTTCTTCCGTATCATCAGCGTCTTCTTTTGCAGTAAGGAGGTAGTTTTCTGCACCACTGGTATCATGCAATTCATAAGAGAATTGTGAAGCAGCTAGCAAGAGGCGAGTTTCAAAGGGATTTTTCTCTAAGCCTTGCTTAGCGATACGCAGGGCTTCTTGAACTTGATGTTCCTTATGTAAGGCCTGACTATAACCATACTCATAGCCTTCAAAGTCAGGAGAAATGGTATCAAGCTGCTTAAAGTAGAGGACAGCTTTTTGGTATTCTTCTTGATCAAAGTAAAGACTGGCCAACTCAAAAGCTGTTAGGTCATCGTATTCTAACTCCAGGGCTTTTTCTAAAAACTCTGTAGCCGTTTCAAATTTCCCCAACTGTGCATAGGCAAAGCCAATCCGTTGATAGGTAGAAATGCCTGTTTGCTCATAAATCGAGCGATTATCTAACTGGGCATAGCCTTGAATGGCCTCTTGATAATTTTCCAACTCACTATCCAACTCTGCTAATCCCAATATCAAGAGAGGATCTTCTGAGTAAGTCAAGGCCTCCAATAATTTCTCACGCGCCACATCTGTCAAACCTTCCAACTGGTAAAGGTCTGCCTTCAGAGCCAAAGCCGAAACATACCAGTCACTGTCAGCTTGGATTTCCTCAAGATAGGCAAAGGCTTCTTCAATTTGACCATCCTCACTAGCAATAGCTGCTAGATTAAGATTAACCTCTGGGAAATCCCCTTCAATTTTCAAGTAAATTTCCTTGGCCTGAGGATAAAAACCAATCCCTTCAAGATAAGTTGCCAACTCATACAGAAGGTCACTTGGATCATTTTCTAAAGCTTTGACGAAATAGTGCTCAGCCTTGGTTAAATCTTGCTCCTCCAAAGCCTGTAACATCTGTTGACTATTGTTCACTCTTAGCTTCCTCTCCTTCTAGTTCATATAGGCCACTGACTACCTTATACCATTCAAAAATCGCTGAAATGACAACCTTAGCAGAAGCATAAACAGGAATACCGAGCAAGACTCCCCAGATACCAAACATGGATCCTGAAGTTAACAAAACAAAGAGAACATTAATGGGATGGATGTTTAATTGACTTCCCAAAATCAATGGAGAGACAAAACGGCCTTCAATAGTTTGTTCTACGATAAAGACAATCACCACTTTTAAAAGCATGACTGGCCCGGCAATCAAGCCCAATACTAGGGCAGGAAGCATGGCTAGGAAGCTACCAAGATAAGGAACCAGATTTAAAATACCAGCAGTAACACCCAGCGTAACCGCATAACGTAGACCGATAATCTTGAAGAAGATCATAAACATTACTGCTACAATAATAGCTACTGTTACTTGCCCTCTAACATAGTTGGACAACTGCTGATTCACATCTGATAAAACTTGTCCTACAGGTTCTTTCAATTTCGTTGGCATGAATTGAGTCAAATAGTTACGCAATCCTTTCCCATCACGCAAGAGATAAAAGAGCATGAAAGGAACAATAATCAAAGCAACAATCACTTGAGATGCCCCGCTAATAAAGGCACTCACCCAGTTAACTGCCTGAGAAGAAACCTTACTTGCCCAAACTGTAGCCTGACTTGAGAAGTTTGTCAACACTTGCTCTAACTGAGGTCTGAAATCATCTGGCAAACGTTTGGTTACCAAATCATCAATAACGCGATCAGCATCTTCCAGGTAGACTGGAACATTCCTTGCAAAACTTAAAACCTGACGTTGCAGATTTGGAATAGCTACTGCCAAGCCCCAAATGATAAAGAGAGCGATGATGACAAAGACAATACTGATTGCGATAACACGATTGATTTTGCGTTTTTCCATCCAATCAACAATAGGATTTAATAAATAATATAGCAAACCAGATAGAATGACTGGCAACATCACAACTGCCAAAAAGTCTAAAACAGGTGAAAATAGAAAACTAATCTTACTTAAAATAAAAAGATTCAGTCCCAATAATAAAGTTACCAAAAATACCGTAATGGCCTTGTTATCCAAAAACCACTTGAAAAACCAAGATAGGCTAAAATGTTTCTCTTTTTGCTCCATAAATACTTCCTTTCTATTGTTCTCTCATTATACCATTTTTAAATCAAAATAACTCTTTTTTAAAGTGCTTACATGGAGACAGCAACATAAAAAATCTCCTCAAAAGAGGAGATTCGATTAGTCTTGAATATGACGGTCTAAGTTCTTCTGATAATCAGCATTGGATTTGGCTTTTTCATCAGCAAATTTCTTGCGGAACTCATCCATTTCTTTAGTAGTGACAATCTTATCTTGGATTTTCAGATACTTGTAGCTATTTTCACTAGTCTTGTCACCTACCCAGCCACCGGCACCACTGCCAGGAACCATTTTCGTCACTAGCATTTGAGCACCATCAGAGTATACTGGAATAACAAGTGCACTATCTGACAACCAAGCTTGAGCCTTAGAATATTTGGAATAACGTTTTTGAAGGTCTGTTTTCTCACTATTTGCATCATCAATCAGTTCTTTGTATTTATCCAATCCAACTGTTTTAATAACTGGATTGTCTGTTCCTGGTGCCACACCAAGAGCACTTAGGAGACTTGGACCTGAAGTTGGATCAAATACATCTAGATAAGTCGATGGATCAGCAAAGTCTGGATTCCAACCACTGACTGCATTAATATCCCAGTCAGTATTTGCATTGGAAGTAGCTAGAACAGTCATACTTCCCAATTCATCATCAGAAACCTGTTGAATGTCAACAACCACATTTTCAGAGCCTAAGGCTTCCTCAATGGATTGTTTATAAGACTGAACCTGACGAATAAAATCTGGATTTGATGAAGAAATTGGCAAATCTAAATGAATTGGGAACTGGACTCCATCAGCTTGAAGGGTTTTCTTAGCAGCTTCAAACTTAGCTTTAGCCTTGTCTACATTATGAAGTGAATCTTGGGCATCATCAAGACTAACATCTTTCCAGACATTATCCAATTTATCCAATTCTGTCTTAGTAACTTGACCAAATGTTTGATCTCCTACTTGAACAAATGTTGGAGGAGTGAAACTTGTCCGTAACTTACGAGGTCCTACTTCATCACCAAATACTTGAGAGATCCCTGCTTTACGATCTACCGCAAAAGTCAAGGCTTGACGGAAATCTTTGTTTAACAAGGCTTTCTTAGTAGATGTTTTTTCTGCATCACTTGTTTTAGCAGTGTGATTGTAATTTACACGGTCGATATTGGTTGAGATATAAAAAACTCCTCCACGCTGTTGACCATACACAATATTATCCTTGTATTTTTCTTTTAGACGTTCATAGTTAGCAGAGTTTTTAAAGAGTGGTGCAGCTGGATAGTGTCCCTCATCAAAACCGCGTCCTAGAGAGTCTGCATCTTGACCATCAAAGAAGGATAACTTGATATCATCAATAAAGACATTTTGTTTATCCCAGTAGTTTTGATTTTTGGTCATTTCGATAGAAGACTTAGATGTAAGACCTTTTAGGAGATAAGGCCCATTGTATAGAATGCTCGTTACATCAGTTGGTTTACCAAAGTCATCTCCCTTAGAAGCTAAAAAGTCTTCATTGACTGGTGCAAGGACTCCCATTGTTGTTTTTGAATTCCAGAAAGACTCTGGATGATTCAAAGTATAAACAACAGTATAATCGTCAATTGCTTTTACACCAACAGTAGAAAAATCCGTTGTTTTCCCATTTACATAGTCATCCAATCCTTTGATAGAATCCTGTACGAGATAAAGAGCCTGTGATTTCTTATCTGCTGCGTGTTTCAGACCAGTTACAAAGTCTTGAGCCTTGACTTCACCATACTCTTCCCCCTCGTTGGTATACCATTTTACACCCTGACGGATTTTATAGGTGTAGGTCAAACCATCTTTGGAAACAGTCCAATCTTCTGCAACTGATGGAACCAGATTTCCATATTGGTCATTTTCAAGTAAACCGTCAATAACGTTACCTGTGACCTGTTTAGTGCTGACATTTCCTGAAACTGTATAATCCAGAGTCGAAGGATCTGATGAAAATACATAGGCATAAGTAACTGGTTTATTTGCTTCTTTATTAGCACTACCAGATGAACACGCTGCTAGGACAGCTGCCGAGAGTACAGCAACTCCTGCTGCTAGGAAAACACGTTTTTTCATAAACAAACTCCTTTGCAATTTGTATAGGATTATTATAGCACTTTTCAAAAGGAAATCAATACAAAATCAAGCTTGATTTAATATATTATTGTTTTTATCTATGCGTTGTAGAGTTTCAACACTGCATTTTTTGTGATATAATAGTCTTATCTTTATATAGAGGTAAAGTTATGAAAGAAACTGTTTATTTTGGAACTTATACACGTCGTACTTCCCAAGGGATTTACAAGGCAGACTTTGATACAGAAACTGGTCAGCTTTCAAATCTAGAACTTTTTGCAGCTGAGCCAAGTCCAACCTACCTTGCCTTTGACCAGCACCAACATTTATACACCGTTGGTAGTCAAGACGATAAGGGAGGAATTGCAGCCTATCAAACTGACGGGACTTTATTAAATCATGTCGTTGAGGAAGGAGCTCCTCACTGTTATGTTGCCGTTGATGAAAAGCGTAATTTGGTGTACGCGGCAAACTACCACAAGGGACAGGTCCTTGTTTATAAACGTCAGGAAGATGGTCGTCTTCTACTTAGTGATGTGGATCAACATAGTGGCCAAGGTCCACATGAAAATCAAGCTTCTCCCCATGTTCACTACACAGACTTAACACCTGACCACTATCTAGTGACTTGCGACTTGGGAACTGACCAAGTCATCACTTATGACCTTGATCAAGAAGGAAAATTATCTAAGCTCTATACCTACCACAGCCAGCCAGGGGCAGGCTCACGCCACATCATTTTCCATAACCACTATAAAATCGCTTATCTCATTTGTGAACTCAATAGCACTATCGAGGTTCTAATCTACGATGGTGTTGGAGAATTTGAACGCATGCAAGTTATTTCAACTCTACCAGACGGTTATGAAGGCTTTAATGGTACTGCTGCTATTCGTCTCTCTAAAGATGGTAAATACCTCTACGCCTCTAACCGTGGTCATGATTCTATCGCAGTATATACAATTCTTGCGGACGGTAGCTTAGAGTTGTTAGAAATCGTTCCGACACATGGTCAGACTCCACGTGATTTTGATTTGACACCGGATCAAGAATTTGTCATTGCTGTCCATCAGGACTCTGACAATGCAACCGTCTTTAAGCGCAATTCTGAAACTGGACGTCTAGCAGAACTTTCCAACGACTTCCATGTTCCCGAAGCGGTCTGCATCAGTTTTGCCCCTTAAGAATACATAAAAAATGAACTTGATAATTCAAGTTCATTTTTTCTTATAGTCTTTTTCCGACATTAATACGGTTAATGGCACGTTGCAGTGCAATCTTAGCACGACGTTCTTGGTCAATCAAGTGTTTGTCTTGTGCTTCTTCAATTTCACGCTCCGCTCGAAGTTTGGCACGTTCTGCACGACTAACATCGATATCACGAGCACGTTCTGCAGAGTCAGCAACAATTGTGATAACGCCATTGGCAACTTCGATAACACCCCCGTTTACTGCAATCCAGTTCACGTGATCTTCATCATCAATACGTTTTACCTTTACTTCATCAACTGCTAAAACCGCAATCATATTTTCATGTCGTGGCAAGATCCCCATCTCACCATCCAGAGTTCGAACCGATACATAGCTGGCATGGTGATCATAGACGAGACCATCTGGTGTCACGATCTGGACAGTTAACTGAGCCATAGATCACCTCTTAAAATCCCATTTTTTCAGCTTTTGCAATCACATCTTCGATAGAACCTACACCACGGAAGGCATCTTCTGGCAAGTGATCATGTTTACCATCAAGGATTTCCTTAAAGCCACGTACAGTTTCAGCAACTGGAACATAAGAACCTGGCTGACCAGTAAATTGTTCCGCAACGTTGAAGTTTTGCGACAAGAAGAACTGGATACGACGGGCACGAGCAACTAAGGTCTTTTCTTCATCAGAAAGCTCATCCATACCAAGGATAGCAATGATATCTTGCAATTCATGGTAACGTTGAAGAACGCGTTTTACTTCAGCAGCAACTGCATAGTGCTCTTCTCCAACGATTTCAGGTGCCAAGGCACGTGAGCTTGAAGCAAGTGGATCCACGGCTGGGTAGATACCCAATTGTACCAACTTACGTTCCAAGTTTGTTGTAGAATCCAAGTGAGCGAAGGCTGTTGCTGGCGCTGGGTCAGTATAGTCATCCGCTGGCACATAGATAGCCTGGATAGAGGTTACAGAACCCTTTTTAGTTGATGTGATACGCTCTTGCAATTGACCCATTTCTGTAGCAAGTGTTGGTTGGTAACCAACGGCTGATGGCATACGACCCAAAAGGGCGGATACTTCTGAACCAGCCTGAGTGAAACGGAAGATATTATCGATAAAGAGAAGCACGTCTTGTCCTTCTACATCACGGAAGTATTCAGCGATTGTCAAACCAGTAAGGGCAACACGCATACGTGCTCCTGGTGGCTCATTCATCTGACCAAATACCATGGCTGTTTTCTCGATAACGCCTGATTCTTTCATTTCCCAGTAAAGGTCATTTCCCTCACGAGTACGTTCCCCAACACCAGTGAATACTGAGATACCACCGTGTTCTTGGGCAATGTTGTGAATCAATTCTTGGATCAAGACGGTTTTACCAACTCCGGCACCACCGAAAAGTCCAACCTTACCACCTTTAAGGTAAGGGGCAAGAAGGTCGATAACCTTAATCCCTGTTTCAAGGATTTCAGAAGAGGTAGACAACTCATCAAAAGTTGGAGCTTTTTTATGAATTGGCTGACGCTCTGCATCTTCTGTAAAAGGAGCTTCCAAGTCAATGGTATCTCCCAAAACATTGAAGACACGTCCCAAAGTTTCTTTACCTACTGGTACAGAGATTGGACGACCTGTGTCCAATACTTCCATTCCACGAGTCAACCCATCTGTTGATTCCATGGCGATAGTACGAACCATACCATCTCCCAACTCTAAGGCTACTTCAAGGACGATTTTTGTTTTTCTTTCGTCATTTTTGTAGACGACAAGTGCATTGTTAATCTCAGGAAGTTTTTCCCCTGCTGCAAACAAGACGTCTACAACGGGACCGATAACCTGAGCAATTTTACCTGAACTCATCTCCTTCTCCTATTCTATATAAGATACTGTCGGTTCCTAGTTTAACTAGGTCCTAAGTTCATTTTCATACGAGCTGGACTAGAGCCTATTCTAAGGCACTAGCTCCTGCTACGATTTCTGTAATTTCTTGTGTAATCGCCGCCTGTCTGGCACGGTTATACTGAATTGTCAAATCATTAATGACTTTCTTAGCATTATCTGTCGCTGTTTGCATGGCTGTCATACCCGCAGCATTTTCAGCTGTCTTAGCGTCGATAATAGCACCATAAATCATACTTTCTGCAAACTGAGGCAACAACTGCTCCAAAATTTCTTCTCGGCTAGTTTCCAATTCAAAGGTCAAGCTGTAACTGTCATCCGCTTCATTTGGATCCAAGTCAACAATCGGAAGCATTTGCTCCACACGCATTTGACTAGTTAGCGTATTGACATGGTGGTTATAGCAGACATAGAGTTCATCAAAAAGTTCATTTTGGTACATTTCAACAGTTTTTGAAATAATCTTACGGACTTCATCAAAGCTTGGTTGATCTGCCAAGCCACGTAGTTCATAAAGTGGCTGAATACCGCGAGCCTTAAAGAAATCAGCTCCCATTCCACCAATACAGATCATTTCAAAACCTGTACCATCTGGATGGTATTCTTCCTTCAACTCCATAACGGCTTTCAGAATAGAGGAATTATAACCTCCAACCAAACCTCGGTCTGAAGTAATGACGATATAGCCTGTCTTCTTAACTGGACGGCTAATCAACATCGGATTAGTTGAACTACCAGCTCCATTCCCATGAAGAATATCCGTCAAAAGTTTACGAACTTTCTGAGCATAAACTTGGAAGTTGCGAGCAGCTTCTTCAGAACGACCTAGCTTAGCAGCTGATACCATCTGCATGGCATTAGTGATTTGACTCGTATTTTTTGTTGAGGCGATTTTTGTTTTAATATCATTTAGAGATACTGCCATCTGACACCTCTATTCTTACTGGAAGCTGGTTTGATTGAGAAACTCTGTAATCGCAGCATCCAAGACTGCTTCTTCTGGCAAGTCTTTTGTATCACGAATGGTTTCCAAAATCTCTGGATGTTGAGCATCAAAGAAGGCATGGAACTCTTCCTCGAAACGAACAATATCATCTACTGGAACAGTATCCAAGAAACCATGTGTCAAAGCATAGAGAATGGTTACTTGTTTCTCAACAGGTAATGGTTTGTGAACAGGTTGTTTCAAGACCTCAACGGTACGACGGCCACGGTTCAATTTAGCCTGTGTTGCTGCATCCAAGTCAGAACCAAACTTAGTGAAGGCTTCCAACTCACGATATGAAGCAAGGTCGATACGAAGTGTACCAGCAACCTTCTTCATAGCTTTGATTTGTGCAGAACCACCTACACGAGATACAGATGAACCCGCATCGATGGCTGGACGAATACCTGCATTGAAAAGACCATCACCAAGGAAGATTTGTCCATCAGTGATAGAAATCACGTTGGTTGCGATATAGGCTGAGATATCTCCTGCTTGTGTCTCGATAAATGGTAGGGCTGTAATCGATCCACCACCAAGTTCATCAGAAACTTTAGCTGAGCGCTCAAGCAAACGGCTGTGAAGGTAGAAAACATCCCCTGGGAAGGCTTCACGACCTGGAGGACGACGAAGCAAGAGAGACAGTTCACGATAAGCGACCGCTTGTTTTGAAAGATCATCATAAACAATCAAAACATGCTTACCTTGGTACATAAATTCTTCCGCCATGGCAACCCCAGCATAAGGAGCTAGGAAAAGCAATGGAGATGGTTGTGAAGCAGAGGCTGTCACAACGATTGTGTAGTCCAAGGCACCGTACTGACGTAGTGTTTCTACTTGCGTACGAACTGTTGATTCTTTTTGTCCAATCGCAACGTAGATACAGATCATATCTTGACCTTTTTGGTTCAAGATTGTATCAATCGCAATGGTTGTTTTCCCTGTCTGACGGTCCCCAATAATCAACTCACGTTGACCACGACCAATCGGTACAAGGGCGTCAATAGCTTTCAAACCAGTTTGCAGTGGTTCTGATACAGATTTACGTTGCATAACACCAGGAGCTGGCGCTTCTACTGGACGAGTTTTATCAGTGTGGATTTCTCCAAGACCATCAACTGGACGGCCAAGTGGATCCACAACACGACCAATGAGACTTTCACCTACTGGAACTTCCATGATTTTACCTGTACGTCGGATTGTATCACCTTCACGGATATCCGTAAAGTCACCTAGGATGATAATACCGACATCAGTTGACTCCAAGTTTTGAGCCATACCATAAGAGCCGTTTTCAAAAATCAACAACTCTCCACTCATGGCATTTTCAAGACCGTGAGCACGCGCGATACCGTCCCCGATATAGGTAACAACACCTGTTTCAGTCACATCAAAATTGGGTTTGAAATTTTCAATTTGTTGCTTAATTAAAGCGCTGATTTCTTGTGCGTTAATTGCCAAAAGAACACCACTTTCTATTTCAAATTTTCTTTAACAACTTTAAGTTGTTGTTTAATACTCACATCAATTGTCTTGTGATTGGCAAAAATGACAAAACCACCAATGAGACTTTCATCGATTTCTTCTTTTACACTCCGCACTTTCAGAGACATTTTCTTCTCAATCAAAGGGAGCAAACGAGTCTTCTGTTCATCTGTTAAAGGATGAGCAGCAGTAATCGTCACTTCAAATCGATTTGTTTCTTTTTCAAGTCGGTTCAAACAATCTACAAGCACATCATAAAAAAGATTTGCTCTGTGATTGTATGCCAGAACCTGGATCAAGTTTTGCAATAAAGGTGACACTGAGTCTTGGAAGAAAGCAATCGTTTTTTCCTTGTCAGACTCGTCTACTGCCACTTTTTTTAAAAAAGAAGGTAAACCAGTTTCTTCAGCAACTTGCTTGATTTGAGCTAAGTCTGAAAAGATACGGTCTTCTTCTCCTTTTTCTAAAACCAATTGGACAAAAGGCATGCTGTATTTTTCAATTACCTTTACTGTTTTCTTGTCCATTAAGCTTCTCCTAACTGATCGATATACTGATCAATGAGTTCTTTATGGGCATGACCGTCAAGGTTTTGTGAGATGATTTTACCAGCCAAGCTGATTGTCAAATCTGCTACCTCACCCTTAACACTTTGTAAAGCTTCAGCTTTATTTTGAGCAATTTCTTGGTTCGCTTTTTCTTTCAAGCGTCCTGCTTCTAGCTTAGCATCTGCTAAAATACTAGCTTTGCTTTTCTCAGCTGTTTCTTTCGCATTCTCAATGATTGTCTTAGCTTCTTTACGACTACCAGCCAATTCATCTTCGCGTTTTTGAGCCAATACTTCTGCTTTTTGACGTGCTTGTTCAGCTCCGTCAATATCTGCTGCAATTTTTTCTGCTCTTTCTTCGAAAATGCTAGCCAAATTTGACCAAGCGTATTTCTTAACCAAGACTAGCAAGAGAATAAAGGAACCAGCGATTAGTATAAAATCACCAAGTAATTCACCTACTGTTACATTCATAAACTACTCCTTTCTATTCTTCATCATTAATTTTATTTCCTAGGTACATTGAAGATAACAATGTAAATACATATGCTTGTACACAAGAAATAAAAACAGAAAATGCAGTCCAGATTAGATTTGTTCCAAAAGCAATAGGATACCAATAGAAGGCCTGATGAGAAAGTAGGACTAACATACTTGCCATCACTTCCCCTGCAAAGATATTACCAAATACCCGCAATGCAAGTGAAAGGAGATTGGTAACTTCTTCCAAGAGATTCATTGGTGTCATAAAACCTGGTGTTACAAATGCTTTTAAATACTTTTTGATTCCACGACGACGAATTCCTTCTACGTGTGTCATTAAGATAATTGTAAAAGACAAGACCAAGTCAAATGACAAATTTGCTGTTGGTGAGGTCCAAAGATTTACACCATCTGTAGTCTGAATTCTAGCCATTAAGCCAATATTATTTGCAATGGCCATAAATAGGAATAAACAGAAATAAAAGAGAGAATAATCCTTTATCATTGGACCAAGGTTTGATTTTGTAAATCCAACAACAAAATCAAATAAATACTCTAATACATTTTGTTTTCCTGTGGGTCTCAAAGTCATATTTCGAGTTGCCCAATAAATAAAGCCAAAAATAAGTGCTACAGTCAACAAAGTCAAAACTACTATGGTTAAATTAAAGGTAACAGGACCAATATTGATGGTTGGATTAATACTTTCTTCCATCTAAAATCCTCCCTTTTTCAATTTATACTTCTTTTATTTGATGATAAATGAAAAGACAAGAGTAACGAAGAAAGTACCTTCAATAAAGGCAACCCCTAGGATCATCAAACTACGTAGTTCTGAGATGATATCTGGTTGGCGAGCAACTGATTTCAACAAACCGTTCATCAACATACCTTCACCAAGAGATACACCCATACAGGCAAGACATAGACCGAAAAATGTTAAATTCATGACGAATTCTCCTTTTAATTAAAATTTACTTACTTAGTTTAGTCCTAAAAATTGGATTTGTCAACTTTTTACCAACATTGAAAGCGCTTAACGGAAATTATTTACAATTTTACTATTTTTGAGTCTATTATATAGAAAACTTTGGAAAAAAATTGTAATAAATCCGTCCATTATCTAGACCTTTCTGAAAAATAATGAAAAAATCCGAGATGAAATCTCGGATGGAAATTAATATATTTTCTTTAACCTAAGGTTCTTTAGTAAGTAGGATTAAAGGGAAAGCAACTAGAAAACTTTCGTCTCCTACATGTTTATTAAGCACGAACTGTGACGCTGGTTCCATCTTCCTTATAAAGATTGATAAGACCTTCTTTAAGAGCTCGAACCATGTCTCCAGCTTGAACAGGTTGTGGAACCTTGATAGTCAAGAGTTCCATTGGATTAGGAGCACGATCGATCTTATTTCCTTTAGCATCATGCAAATCTTCGATATAAGTCTCAAAATGACGGAAACCTGGGCCATAAAACTCAACTTGGTCCCCTTCGTTAATGACGTTCCGTTGGCGAATGGTTGCTGTTTGTGTCGCATCATCGTAAGAAACCACTTCAGCGACAAACTTATACTCAGGAATTTTACGACGAGCACCAAACAACTGCTCATTTTCAGATGGTGTACCATAGTAGAAACCTGTTGCTAATTCACGTTGGGCAACCTTCCACATCTCATCAATCAAGTCTTGCTTGATAGCTTCAAACTTCTCTGGACTCTCTAGATAAGCATCAACAGCCGCCTTATAACAGTTAGTTACTGTTGAAACATAGTGAATAGACTTCATGCGTCCTTCGATCTTCAGACTGTCCACACCGTTTTCAATCATATCTGGGATATGGTCAATCATAGACATATCAACGGCTGACATTGAAAATTCTTCAGGAATTTCACCTTTAAGACTCTTACGTTCCTTCCCAAATGGCATATCGTAAAGGTCGTACTTCCAACGGCAAGACTGAGAGCAACCACCACGGTTAGCATCACGCATACTCATGTGATTTGAAAGCGTACAGCGACCTGAGTAGGAAATACACATAGCTCCATGAACAAAGGCTTCAATCTCAACGTCTGTACGTTTGCGAATTTCTGCCAATTCTTCCATTGAAACCTCACGCGCCAAAACGACACGAGTCAAGCCCAGTTCTTTCCAGAACTCAAGAGTTTCATAGTTGGTGGCACTTGCTTGGGTAGAAAGGTGGATTTCAAGACCTGGTGCTTCAGTCGCCGCAATCATAATCAAAGCTGGGTCAGATACGATAACTGCTGCAATCCCGATATCACGTAGTTTACGGAACCACTCACCAGCACCAGCCTCATTTCCTTCGTGCATAACCATATTGGCAGCCACATAAACCTTAGCACCATACTTGGCCGCAAACTGTACGCCTTCTTCCATCTGTTCGAAAGTAAAGTTTCCGGCACGGCTACGAAGACCATAGGCCTGACCACCGATAAAGACAGCATCCGCTCCATATTGAACAGCTACTTTTAGCTTCTCTAAAGTTCCTGCAGGTGATAAAACCTCAGGACGTTTTAATGTTTTTGTCATGTTTTCTCCTATTTGCAATATAAAAGTTTGACGTTTTTCCTTCTCATTTTATAGTAAATAAGTGATAAAATCAAGCCTAGACAGATTGTTTTGACAATTCTAATCTTTTAATACTCTTCGAAAATCTCTTCAAACCAAGTCAGCTTCACCTTGGATTATATATTCGTCAGTCTTATCTACAACATTAAAGTAGTGCTTTGAGCAAACTTCTGCTGCCTTCCTAGCTTGCTCTTTGATTTTCATAATGGCTGATAAACTATCGAAAATTCACCCAGTTTTAACAAGTAATCAAAAATCCAGATATAGTAAAAAACCAGTATCCAAAGATACTGGCTCGTTAAACTACATAAATTAGTCCTTAGATGACTATTCCCACTCAACTGTTGCAGGTGGTTTACTTGTAATATCGTAGACGATGCGGTTAACATGGTCTACTTCGTTTACGATACGTACAGAAATCTTTTGAAGAACTTCCCAAGGAATCTTTGCAAAGTCAGCTGTCATACCATCGATAGAGGTAATAGCACGGATTGCAATCGTGTAGTCATAAGTACGACCGTCACCCATAACCCCAACTGAGCGAACGCCTGTGTTAACAGTGAAATATTGCCAAATATCGCGGTCAAGGCCAGCTTTGGCAATTTCCTCACGCAGAATAGCGTCTGACTCACGAACAGTCTCTAGTTTCTCTTCAGTAATTTCTCCCATGACACGGATAGCAAGGCCTGGTCCTGGGAATGGTTGGCGCCATACGATATGGTCTGGCATACCAAGCTCTGTACCAAGAGCACGAACTTCGTCTTTATAGAGAGTGTTGAGTGGTTCGATCAATTCAAACTGCATGTCTTCTGGAAGACCACCCACGTTGTGGTGTGACTTGATAGTTTGAGCTGTATCTGTACCAGACTCGATAACGTCTGTATATAAGGTACCTTGAGCAAGGAATTTCACATCTTTGAGCTTGCTTGCTTCGTCATCGAATACATACACAAATTCATTACCGATGATTTTACGTTTTTGCTCAGGGTCAGAAACGCCAGCAAGTTTGTCAAGGAAACGTTTAGCAGCGTCTGCTTTGACGATATTCAAACCAAACTTACCACCAAGCATGTCCATAACTTGGTCTGCTTCTCCTTTACGAAGAAGACCGTGGTCTACAAAGATACAGATCAATTGATCGCCAATAGCCTTTTGGAGAAGAACTCCAACTACAGATGAGTCAACTCCACCTGATAGGCCAAGAAGGACACGTTTATCTCCAACTGTTTCACGGATTTTTTTGATCTGCATATCAATAAAGTTATCCATTGACCAATCACCTTTAGCCTTACAAATGTTAAGGGCAAAGTTACGAAGGATATCATTTCCGTATACAGAATGACGAACTTCTGGGTGGAATTGGATACCGTAAATGTGTTTATCTGGGTTTTCGATGGCTGCGTATGGGCAGTCAGCTGATGTACCTGTACGAACAAAGTCAGCAGGAATCTCAGTAACTGCATCACCATGGCTCATCAAAACAGTCTGCTCATCAGGTGTTGATTCAAAAAGAGCTGATGGTGTGTGAGTTAGGGTTGATTGACCATATTCACGATTTCCAGCATCACCTGCAGGAACAACTTTTCCTCCAAGTTTATGGGTCAACAACTGCATACCATAACAGATTCCCAAAATTGGAATTCCAAGTTCGAAAATTTCTGGGTCAATATCGAATGAACCATCTTCGTATACAGAGTTTGGACCACCTGAAAGGATGATTCCTACCGGATTGATTTCACGAACTTCAGCAGCTGAAATTTTATGACTCTTTAGCTCTGAAAAAACACCAATCTCACGGATACGGCGTGAAATCAGCTGGTTGTATTGGCTACCATAGTCCAATACGATGATTTTTTCTACATCTTTCAAATCAGTTGAAATGTTGCTCATCTTTTTCCTTTCTCAAAAGAAATATCTTTTTTCAATATTCTATCACAAATAAGGGCGAATTACCAACTAAACAAGGCGAAGTTTGACTTTTTCTAGTTTATTGGGGTACAATAGAGAAAAGATAGAAATGAAGTGAAAAATATGCTACCCGCTTATATGAAAATCCATGATCAGATTAAAAAGGATATTGACGAACATCGTTGGGCTATTGGTGAGAGACTTCCCAGTGAAAGAGATTTAGCAGAGCAGTTTGAGGTCAGTCGCATGACCCTCCGACAAGCTATTTCCCTCTTGGTCGAAGAAGGAGTTTTAGAGCGCCGTGTAGGAAGTGGCACCTTTGTATCCAGTACACGTGTACAAGAAAAGATGAGAGGGACAACCAGTTTTACTGAAATTGTTAAGTCCCAAGGTAAAGTACCCTCTAGCCAACTCATTTCCTACAGAAAAACCATTCCCAATGAACAGGAAGTTGCCAAGCTAGGAATTTCTCCTACCGAAAATATTATCCGAATGGAACGTGTTCGCTATGCCGACCAAGTTCCTCTGGTTTATGAAGTTGCTTCTATTCCTGAAAAATTCATTAAGGACTTTAAAAAAGAAGAAATCACCAGTCATTTCTTCCAAACCTTGCAAAAACACGGCTACCGTATAGGCAAATCTCAACAGACTATTTATGCTCGCCTTGCTAAAGAAAAGATTGCCCACTATTTGGAAGTTGAAAAAGGACATGCTATTCTTGGTTTGACTCAGGTTTCCTACCTAGAAGATGGTACTGCATTTGAATACGTAAAAAGTCAGTATGTAGGCGAACGTTTTGAATTTTATCTTGAAAACAATTAATACTCTTCGAAAATCAAATTCAAACCGCGTCAACGTCGCCTTGCCGTACTCAAGTACAGCCTGCGGCTAGTTTCCTAGTTTGCTCTTTGATTTTCATTGAGTATAAAATACTACATAAAACCTCTCTGTCACGGACAAAGAGTCTTTTTTATTTCTCTAAGAGTAAATCTTTCAAAGAAATCAGAGTTACAGCAAACAATATCATTGCCATGCCAAGAAAATCAATGGGATAAAATTGTTCATTCATGATTAAGAAGGCAAAGAAAACAGCCGAAATTGGCTCAATTGAAGCCAACAAACTTGACTTGACCGGCCCAATCAAACTGGCTCCTTTTAGAAAAGCTGTATAGGCAAAGACAGTCCCGATAAGAATAATACCTGCAAATGCAAGGAGAAAATCAAGACTAGTTGGGATAGCAGTCTGTAGAACCCCTGTAAAAGGAAGGGCAACCAAACCTGCTATGACCATTCCCACACCAATAACCAAACTACTCCCCCACTTCTTAATCAAGGCTATGGGTAAAATGATATAAAGTGCGTAAGTCAGAGCAGAAAAGAGCCCCCAGAATAAGCCAGAAGGTGTCATGGATAACTGGTCCAACTGCCCATGAGTGGCGATCAGGAAGGTCCCTCCAATGGCTAATATGATTGAAATAATCTCTCCCAGTGTCGGCGCCACCTTATCCTTGATACAGCTATAAATCAAAATCCCGACAGGACAAACATACTGAAGCACAGTCGCGGTACCTGCATTGGTTTCCTGAATAGCAGTTAGATAGGCAAATTGATTGAGGAAGAGGCCAATTAGAGCAAAAATAAGAAGAGACAGCAAGCTCTTTCTATCCTTTAAAAAGACCAGCATTTTATCCTTTGCAGTAGCATAAGCTAAGAGCATGAGAATCCCACCAGCGATTAAAAGACGCAAGTTGGTCAAAACTAGAGCCGAAATTCCGTGTGCCATCAGGTATTGGCCACTCGTTCCAGACAAGCCCCAAGCAATACCAGCCACAACTGTTAATAGAGTCCCTTTTAAACTATTTGACATGTCTCTCCTTACTCTTCTTTACGAATCAAGTCCATCACTTGATTACGGTCTAAAATCCATTGAGCCCTCTCATCCTTTTCATAGGTACGATTCGATAGGAAAATAGCCGCTTCTTGCTTCTGGCGATTCCACATGATAAAGGTACCTGTATAGCCCGTATGGTCTAGCCAATCTCCTTCCAAATTCCATGCCAAAGAACGTTCCTTGTCATCCAAAGGAGAAAAATTTTGACTCAAATTCCTTGCAAGATCATCTGCTAAATAGTGTTCTAAAAAGATTTGTAAATCCTTTACAGTCGAAAACAAACCAGCACTACCTGCATGTCTGCCCAGCAGGCGAGCCTTGGGATCATGTACCATACCGGCCTCCACACCTCTGACTGTTGGAACAGCAAGCTCAACAGGTCCAAATTGAGTTTCCGTCATTTCCCAAGGTTTCCAGACTTGTTCTTGTAAAATCACATCCAAGTCTTGATCAAAGATTCTTTCCAAGATAAAACCTAACAGCAAAAAATGGACATCCGAATAAAGAAAGGCTGGCTGATTTCGTCTATTGAGATGAAACATCGCTTCCTTTAATTCTGAGGCTGTTAAAAGATCACGATTGGGAATAAACGGATCAAGATTTGTAGCATGGGTTAAGAGCTGGCGAATAGTGATGTCTGGATAATCACTCTCAGGTAAAAAATCGGTTACAGGACTGTCAATATCTAATTTGCCTTTTTCCCACAAAAAAGCAAAAACTGTCCCAACCCCAACAACCTTGCTGACACTGGCTAAGTCATAAACTAGTCCTGCCTCGGTCTGCAAGTCATGCTCTGGGTCACTCTGTCCTAAATAGACCTCCGTCCATTGATTGTCCTTAAAATACGCAAAAGAGGCTCCGGGATAAATCCCTGCCTCGATTTGTTCTTCTATTTTTTTAATAATCTTGGTCCACTTCATACTTCTTCAAACCACAATTCAACATTATTTCGATCTTTACCAAGGAAGAATTTTTCAGACTTAGGAATAAAATATTCAGTAGACTCAAACCTCTTGCGAAGACTTGCTATGTCTAATTCATTAACCAAGAACTTGAGCATAGATAAGTCCCAAGTAACCGTATTGTCCACAGTCAAATCCTGCCCCTGAGCTGGGATAAAATCAAGTGATGCCCCAATTTCAGATGTTTCCAAGAAACTTTCGATATCAGTTGGGAGATGTAATTCCATAGAAATCTCAAACTTACTCAAAGAAATTGATTCCAAATCTGTTTGAAATTCAGGCTTTTCTCCTACTTCTACTAGACTTGCTCTATCATCTTCCGCGTGAATCAAAATCAAATCATCTTCTGGTGAGAAAATTTCAAAAGCATAGCCATTTTGACCTTTATATAATTGATGAATCGAATCTGTTTTAGATAAGAGTCCTTCTATTTCTAAGGGATTTTCCACCTTGACAATCAGTTTAGCCAGCTTTTTTCTTCCCTCTACCTTACGAGTACGCATACTTGGAGCTTCTTCTAAAACCAGCTTTTCAAGACCTGTTTGGTCGCCTAGTGACAGAAAGGCCGACTCTTCTAACAAGGCCTTCATACCAAGGGTTTCAATATAAAATGTTTCATTTAATTTTCTATTATTAACTTTTAAAGTAGGAATAATCCGTACAATTTGATTTACATTCATAAATTCCTCCAACTCTTTTATTTTAAAGGATTTTAGAATTTTTTACAAGATATTATGCTCAAATTTACCGATTTTTCGTAAAAATTTCATATAAAAAAACCGAGGATTTCCCCGGTTTCAATGTCTTATAGGTAAAGGAATTTGAAGATAGCTACTGCCGCAATTGCTGCTGCGATCGGTGCTACTACTGGTACCCAAGAGTACCACCATTTTGAATCACCTTTGTGCTCACCAAGAACTGATTTTGGAAGGAAAGCATGAAGGAGACGTGGTCCCAAGTCACGGGCTGGGTTCAAGGCAGGTCCTGTAGGTCCACCAAGTGAAGTTACCAAGGCCATAACAAGGAATCCAAGTGCCAAGTGAGCAATTCCAAGACCAGATGTCATAAATGGTGCCACTTGTTCTTTAGCTTGGTCAAGTGCTGCTGTTACTTGTTCTTGAGGAATTGTTTGACCTTGAGTAGTTGCTTGTGCAACTTGAGCATTGATAGCAGCTTGTGCTTTTGATACTAGTTCAGCACCAAAGAAGTTTTTAGTCATTCCAAGAGCTGCAAAGAAAAGAACAAATGAACCAACAAACTCGTTTACAAAACCATTAACAGTTGCTGCGAAACGTGCTTCTTTTGTACCATTATCCAAACTTGAAATGGTTGAGAAAGTACCCAAGATATTGTTTGGATTTTCAGTTTTCAAGTAATATGGGCGGTGTGTTGCCACAACCAAAGCTTGACCAAAGATAGCACCCAAAACTTGTGCAAGGATATAAGGCGCTACTTGTGCCCAAGGGAAAAGACCGCTAATCGCAAGTCCAAGAGTGAAGGCTGGGTTGATGTGGTTACCTGATACGTTACCAAACATCAAGGCTGGAATCATAACCCCCATACCATAACCAACAGCGATAACGATCCAGCCACTTTGATGACCTTTCGTACCTTTAAGTTCAACGTTGGCAACTGCACCATTTCCAAGAATGATCAAAATAGCAGTGGCCAAAAATTCAGTGGCATATTTAATTGCCCATGTGAAATCCATTTGATAGATTCTCCTTAAAATTTTTTAGACAATCCTTATTCTATCAATTTTTATATCTTTTAGCAATATGTTTTCTAAAAGATTAACTGGGAAAACGCTTTTATTCAGGGAATTTAAAAAGACTTAACAAATAAAGCTTGTTAAGTCTTCATATCCTATTCTTGACGTTGTCCGAAATCTGCAATCATCTGCTCCATTTCTTGTCGACTCGGAGTTGTTAGCATATAAAGGTAATCTCCTTGAAGTTCTGCAAAGGCTGCTGGCATGATTTTCTTAACCTTGAACTGCTGGTTGTATTTAGCAAGCAAGTCCTCCTCAGAATAGACATAATGAGCATTTGCACGACGTGATGTAGCCAAACAATACTGAGGTTCAAAGTCTGACGCTGGGAACTCTTCTCCTGCGACAATGGATGCATATCCACGATAGAGGTCCAAGGAATGAGCAAAATTATAAACATCGATAGTGAATCCACCTGCAGGGCGGTTGTTGTACTCAATAGCGATGTAATCGTCTCCCTCGCGGAAGAACTCGATATGGAAGAAACGTTCTTTCATACCAAATTCTTTGACAATTGCCTCACCATATTTACGTAATTTTGTATCCATATCCTTAAGAACATAGTAGGAATTGTCCATCTTATAAATCATGAGATCAAGCGGTGTATAGGCGTAGTCAAAGGTTGTTGAAAAGACAATTTTACCATCCTTGTCCACAAGACCATCAAAAGTGCAGATTTCACTGGAAGTGACAAATTTCTCAAAGAAATAAATAGTTGAATGATCCCACTCAGCCTTGAAGTGATTGATATCGTCTTCTGTTTCAAGCTTAAAGGTCGCGGCTGCTCCCACTCCATTGTCAGGTTTGGCAATCATTGGAAGGCCAATTTCATTCACAGCTTGATCCACATCCGCTTCAGTTTTGATAACAGCTCCAGGTACCACAGGGACACCTGCTTTTTTGAACAGTTTCTTCATTTCAGACTTAAATTTTGTCTTTTTGAGATCCTCTGGTTTGGCACCAAAAACATTGAATTGCTCACGAAGACTTGCGTCCAACTCTAACCAATATTCATTGTGGGACTCGATACGGTCAATTGGGCCATGTTTATAAAAGAGAAAAGCAACTGCACGTTTGACTTCATCTATATTTTCAAGATTGTCAACACGGAAATACTCAGTCAGGCTATTGCGTAAAGGTTCATCCAATTGCTCGTATGGTTCTTGGCCAATTCCCAAGACTGTGATGCCTTTATTAGCTAGTTCAATGGTAAACTGTTGAAAATTTTGAGGATAGTAGGGAGAAATAACAAGGTAATTCATAGGTAACTCCTTTTATAAATAGAGATTTCCAAGGAAATAAGGCATTTGTTTGCGCCACCATTCCCAGTCATGGGCGACATCATGTCCCCATTCAGCAAACCAGGCTGGAATTTGTTTCTGGTCAAAGGCTTCTTTGAGCTTGTAGAAAGATGGTAAACCGTCTTGTTCCCAGGCACCAAGCCCCGTACAAAGCACAATCTCTGCCTGACGGTAACGGTCGATAAACCAACCGTCGTTCTGATTCCAGATATAATCTACTGGCGAGTTTTGGTAAATTGCATCATCATTGTAGTAATCTCCGACAAAGAAACGTGCGTCGTAGACACCACTGAGAGCAATCACCTTGGTAAAGACATCTGGATGTTGGAGAAAGAAATTGACAGCATGGTATGCGCCCATGGAGCACCCTGTCGTCATCATGCCATCAAACCAACCTGTCTTATGCTTGATAAAAGGAATGGCTTCCTCAATCACATAGCGTTCATAGGCACGGTGCATCTCTGCTTGGTCGTGACCATTTTTCCAAGTGGCCAACCAGCTCTCACTGTCAACACTAGATAGGGTAAAGAACTGAACACGGCCTTCCTCGATAAAGGAAGCACAGGCATCAATCATGCCAAAATCATAGTATTCGTTGTGACTCCCACCTGATGAAGCAAAGACCACAATTGGAATCCCTGCATGTCCATAACGATTAAGGTACATTTCACGGTTAAGATTGCCACTCCAGTGGCTAAGGTTTTCAATATGCATTGGCTTTCTCCTTTTCTAACTTACCATTTCTCTGCAAAAAATCTCAGACAGTCTGGTAAATTCTCCGACCAAGGGATTTCACTATGGATAGCACCAGACTGAACTTTCAAGACAAGATTATCTAAGTGTACCCCACCTGCTATCAAATCATGGTAATAGCGAAGAGACGAATCGATATAGGCTTGTTTGATATTACCAGCCATCAGGGTTTTGTCCGTATCATCTGCTTCTTCTGTTCCAACATAGATAAAGATACGCTGGTCAGGAAATAATTTCTGGAGTTCAATATAGCGATTAAAGGCGTCTTGGTGAAGCCAGTTAGCAGATGAAAAGACGCCTAGACAACCAATTTGGTCTTGGTATTCCAAACCGATAAACTGGGTAATATTGCCGCCTAGTGAGGAACCAATCATAGCCGTATGCTGGCGGTCAGCTTTAGTACGGTAGGTCTCATCGATAAAAGGTTTGACCACCTCCATGACAAACTCGGCATACTCCACACCCTTACCACCAAACTGCTGCCCTGAGATAGGAGATTCTTGGAACTTCCAAGCCGCATACTCATTCATCCGCCCCATACCATCATTGTCAATGGCAACGACAATCATGCGACTGATATCAGGATTTCGCTTAATAGCTGGGATAATCTTCCATGAATGGCCAATGAAAGACTCCTTGCTATAAAAAACATTTTGCCCGTCATGAAAGTAAACAACAGGATAGGAACGATCCGTGTCTTTCTCATAATCTTTAGGAAGAAGAACACGTACACGGCGTTCCTTACCTGTATAAGGAACCTTGAGTTTGTGTTCTTTCATTTTTAAATAAAAGTAGGATTGATTCATTGTCAGAAAACTCTCTATATTCAAAATTTTATCTCATTATACCATAAAAATAGAAAAAAAGTTAGTTTTGCTTCCGTTTTTGGAATTAAAAACTAACTTTTTCATTTAATTTTCTAAATTCTTTTGGATTTTCTGATTAGAGCAGATTGTCAATCAAATCATCCACTTCATCTTTTTCAGCTTGAGGTGTGATTTCAGTGATCATGATTCCAGCCACAGCTCGCTCTACTAATCCTTCAACATCCATACGCGCTTCGTACTGCTCCGCATTCTTAATCTTAGGATTTGTTTTCGGACGATCTGGCGCAAAAATGGTACAACAGTCTTCAAAAGGCTGGATAGAAATTTCAAAGGTGTCAATTTCCTGAGCAATGTCAATGATTTCCAACTTATCCATTGTCACAACTGGACGGATGATGGGAGTGTTGGTAACTGCATTGATAGCCTGCATGCTTTCGAGGGTTTGGCTTGCTACTTGACCAAGACTTTCCCCGTTGATAATTACTAAACCATTTCGTACCTCACGAATACGATCTGTAATCCGCATCATAAAACGACGCGTTAGAGTCATCAAGTAAGCTTCTGGCGCTTTGGCCTTGATTTCCTCTTGAATCTCTGTGAAAGGTACTTCGATAAACTGGATATTTCCCCCAAACTTGGTTAATTTACGGGTCAAATCTTGGGCTTTTTTAAGAGCGCCTGGACTCGTGTAAGGTGGGCTGGCAAAATGAACAGCCTCAATATCCACCCCACGCTTAAGTGCAAGATAACCTGCTACAGGTGAGTCGATCCCTCCTGACAACATGAGCATCCCTTTACCTGAAGTTCCAACTGGCAAACCACCAGCCCCACGAATGGTTTCATAAGAAAGATAGGCTGCTTCTTCACGGATTTCCACCTGAAGATTGATGTCAGGACTTTTCATTTGAGCTTGCACATTTGGAATGGCTTCGAAAACAGCTCCTCCAAGTGTTTGATTGAGTTCACGACTATCCAACTCAAAGTTGTGGTCGCTACGCTTGCCAGAAATTTTAAAGGTCATGCCATCCTTGTAGATGTCCTGCATAATCTCTTGGACAGCAGACTTCAGAACTTCTACAGATTTTTCAACCTTATAAACAGGGGAAAAGTTTTGAATTCCAAAAACTTGTTTGAGCGATTCTGCTACTGCTGTGTAATCTGCTCCATTGAGGTAAGCGTGGGCACGGTCACGATCTGCCGTTACCTTAACTTGGGGATAGATAGACAAAACGTCTGAAATATTATTGCGAAGTTTATTGATGAAACGCATACGGTTTTTACCCTTGGTTGACAGCTCACCGTAACGAATCATAATTTCTGAATATTGCATGAATGCTCCTATCTTACTTTTCTAGTTTGATTGTAAATCAATTTTAACTTGGTCAAAAACTGCTCAATCTGACTCATATCATTTTCAAGGTCTAGGCTTAAACGTACAGCTGACTGGGCCTTATCCTTGTCCACTCTCATGGCAATCAAAGTCCCTGCAGGCTTCCCTGCCTTGGATGAACAAGCAGAGGTCGTTGAGATGAAAATATCATAGTCTTCAAAGGCATGAACAATGACTTCACCGCGAACACCCTTGATTCCAAAAGTCAGAATATGAGGGGCAAAGTCTTCCTCATCTGAAAAGACAAAAATATCTGGATAGTCCAGAAGGGCTTGGCGAATCACTGCCTTCATCTGCCCAGTCTTGCACCTAAAGATATCTAGCTTTTCCATAGACAAGCGGAGAGCCTTGGCTGTCGCTGCAATTCCTGCCACATTTTCAGTTGTTGAACGATAATCACGCTCCTGACCACCACCAGTCAACAGAGGCGTAATCTTCTTGCCAGACTTGATATAGACAAATCCAACACCTCGAACTCCGTGAAACTTGTGACTAGAGAAAGTCGCAAAATCCACTCGTTCTGTCAGATACTTTTCAGTCGGAATCTTGGCAAGTGCCTGAACCGCATCAACGTGGAAGGAAATAGTCGGCTTGTCTGCTAACAGTTCTGAAATAGCCTCAATGGGCTGAACAGAACCGATTTCATTGTTCACAGCCATGACGGAAACGAGGGTCGTATCAGGTCTTATCAAATCTGCTAACGCTTTAACATCCACAAATCCTTTGTTATCAACTGGAGCAAAATCTACTTCAAATCCTTGACTTTTCAACCAGAGGGCTGACTCTTTGACTGCCGGATGTTCAATGGCTGATACAATGATGTGTTTTCCAAACTGAGCCTTTTCAAAGGTCACACCCTTGATGACCCAGTTATCTCCTTCTGTCCCACCAGAAGTAAAGAAGATTTCATCGCTTTTCTTACCGATTAAATCTGCAATCTGTTGGCGAGAAGCATCTAAGATTCGTGTTGCCTGGTCTCCCAAACGATGGAGACTAGATGGATTTCCTAAAATTTTTGAAGCGACCTGCATATAAGTTTCAAGGGCTTCAGGATAGGGCTTGGTCGTCGCCGAATTATCAAAGTAAATCATGTTTTCTCACGCTTTCTAAAATCACTCCTTCTATTGTATCATGAAACGGAGCTTGCGACAAGAAAGGGCAATTTCTCTTTTTTTAAGATTTTTTTAAAGAAATGCGGTATAATAAATTTTAATTAAAGGAGAGAATATATGTCTAATTATCGTAGAACTTCAAAACCAAAAACAGAACACATCAAAAAAGGCTTCACGGTCTTTCAAAAAACTGTTGCCACTATCGGTAGTATCCTTGGCTTAATTACTGCAAGTATCACTATCATGAACGCCTTAGATAATAACAAAAACACTAAAAAAGAACCTACGACAAGCCAGACGACAACAATTGTCAAAGAAATTCAAAAGGAATCCCCTCAGGAAAACACTAGTCCCAATAAGGAAAATAATACTACCCAAGAAAAAACACAGCAAGAGGAAACACCAAAATCTAGCGTCAAGGAAGAGAAAAAAGAAGAGCAGAAAACAGCAACTCAGGACTCTACTACACCTGCTCCAAGTAAACCTGCCACTGAAAATGAAAAACAGTCCAATACCCCAACTTCGGAAAATAAAACTAATCAATAATCACTAAAATAGCCTCCTTCCAAACCTGGAAAGAAGCTATTTTTTTATTGTTGTAAAACTTTTCTTGGTTTGGTACCTTCAGCTGGACCAATGACACCTGCCATTTCAAGCTCTTCCATGAGACGGGTCGCACGGTTAAATCCAACTGACAAACGACGCTGAATCATAGATGCGCTGGCTTTCTGAGTTTCGATTACCAAAGCCTTGGCTTCTTCAAAAAGCGGATCACCACCAGATTCACCATCTGAAAATTCTCCTTCATTTTCAGAAACTTCTCCCGGATCAAAACTCTCATCGTAGTCCGCATCTGCCTGAGCCTTAATGAAGTTTACGATGTGTTCAACATCATCATCCGAGATAAAGGAGCCTTGGAGACGAACTGGATGATTTTCATCAATCGGTTTAAAGAGCATGTCACCTCGGCCAAGCAGTTTCTCAGCTCCATTTTCATCCAAAATCGTACGGGAGTCTGTCCCTGATGAAACTGCGAAAGCGACACGAGAAGGAACATTGGCCTTGATCAGACCAGAGATGACGTCAACAGATGGGCGCTGGGTTGCAAGAATCATGTGGATACCAGCAGCACGCGCCTTCTGTCCCAAACGGATAATGGCATCTTCTACTTCCTTGCTGGCCACCATCATGAGGTCAGCCAACTCATCTACAATCACGACAATGAGAGGTAGCGGAACCTGCTTGTACTCAGACTGGGTATTAAACTCTTCTACCTTGGCATTAAAGCCTGCAATATTCCGAACTCCCACCTTGGCAAAGAGTTCATAACGATTTTCCATCTCATCCACTACCTTTTGAAGGGCCTTGCTTGCCTTACGTGGATTGGTCACAACTGGAATCAAGAGATGGGGAATATCATTGTAAACGGACAATTCAACCATCTTGGGGTCGACCATCATAAATTTAACTTGATCAGGTCTAGCCTTCATAAGGATGCTAGCGATAATGCCGTTAACTGCTACCGACTTCCCTGAACCCGTTGAACCTGCAACTAGCAAGTGGGGCATCTTGGAAAGGTCAAAAGCTCTTGCGGTGCCATTAACTGCCTTTCCTAGAGGAATTTCCAAGAGATTTTCTGCTTTTGTTTGAGATTGTTCCCATAGTTCGCGGAAAGAAACTGTCGCAATCTCGGAGTTAGGTACTTCGATTCCCACTAAAGATTTCCCTGGGATAGGTGCTTCGATTCGGACATCCTTGGCTGCCAAGGCTAGAGCGAGGTCATCTGCTAGATTGGAAATGCGGTTAACCCGTACACCGACTGCTGGCTTGACTTCATACTTGGTTACTGACGGCCCAATTTCAGCCCGTTCAACCGTTACCTTAATACCAAAACTAGCAAAGGTTTCTTCTAGGATTTTGATGTTTTCACGAACGATTTTCTTCTCTTTAGACTGGTCTTTTGGTTTATCTGGGGCAAAGAGTTGTAAGCTTGGAAGTTTATATTCAAGAGCCTCCTTGGCTGAAAAATCGACCTGAACATCTTCATCATCAGAGCCATCTTCCTGTTCAGCGAATTCAAGTTCAGCTTGAGGCAGGATGATTTCTGGTTCTATCCACTCTTCTTCCGGAACAGGTGGAACGTCAAGCACAACATCTTCTGTCAGAATTTCACCCGTTTCCATATCAATAGGAGGCATATCGAGTAAGGCTTTTTCGGCCTTTTCTTTTTCTAATCTAGCCTCTTCCTCAGCCTTTTGACGAGATTTTTCTTCTTGTTTGACAAAGCGTTCCTCTTTTCGACGATCATGCCCTTCCCGCCATTTGGCAAAGCCTCTACTGAAAAATTCAGCAATATCATAAACAGACCAAGGACTGACTAGGAGAGCACCTACTAAAATCAAGATAGAACCAATAAAGTAAGTACCGATATTTGAGAAGAGAAAGGCTGTTGGCACATAAAGGCCAACACCAATCAAGCCACCTCCAGCAAAACTGGTCGTTCGAAAACCAGTCAAATCAGTCACAACCTGAGCCATGGTTCCTTTTAAGACCGACTTGTCCAAACCATATTTCCAAACTAAGTAGGCCTCAAAAATCAAGAGCAAACCTGCAAATATGGTGAAAAATCCTGATAAGAGTCCTTCCTGTTTTCGTATCCACTTGAAGAAGAAGAGATAGAGTAGGATACCAAATATTGCCAGATAAGCTAGGCTACCCACCAATAAGCGAATTAAATTGTACAGGGTTATACCTGCAGCCCCTAATTTGAAGGTTGCGAAAATCAATAAAAGCGCGATTACCAACGAAATCAACATTCGTTGAATCGCTTCTTTTCTTTCGAGTTCTGCTTTAGACGGTCTCCGTCTTGTTTTACTTGTATTCTTGTTTGCCATTCTTCTATTATACCATATTTCACAGGTATTTCGGAAAGAGAAAAAGACTGCACCAAACGGTCCAATCTTTTTATTTTCTATCTAATTTTTATGCTTGTGGTTTGCGTAGGTAACCATAAACCACACCACTTACAATTGCTCCTACCAAGACAGAAACGAGGTAAAGGAGAGCATTTGAAGTAAGGGCGATCACGAAGATTCCTCCGTGTGGCGCCATAAGTTTGATACCAGTAAGACCAACGAGCCCACCTGCTACTGCTGAACCAAGGATAAAACTTGGGATAGCACGAGCTGGGTCAGCGGCACCAAATGGAATCGCTCCCTCAGTGATAAATGACAAGCCCATGATGATGTTTGTCAAACCAGAGTTACGTTCTTCTTTGGTAAATTTATCTTTGAAAAGAAGAGTTGCGACAAAGATAGCAAGTGGTGGCACCATTCCTCCAGCCATAACTGCTGCCATAGCCACAGAACCACCTGAAGAAACAGTAGCTGCAAGCGTACCTGTACCAAAGACATAAGCCGCTTTGTTAACTGGTCCACCCATGTCAACAGCCATCATTCCACCAAGGACGATACCAAGAAGGACAGCTGAACCTCCTCCAAGACCACCTAGGAAGTCATTCATAGCAGTGTTGATTGCTGCCATTGGGATATTAACAGCTAGCATGACAAATCCTGTCAAGATTGTCCCAAGAAGTGGCAAGAGAAGGATTGATTTTGCACCTTCAAGTGAACGAGGAACTTTAACGTATTTCTTGATAGCAAGAACCAAGGCACCTGCTATAAATCCACCAACAAGGGCACCTAGGAAACCAGATGAGACACCTGCAAGAGTTGAAGTTGCTTCACCACCTGCGGCATAAGGAATTTTACCAAAGGCAAAACCTTCTTTGGCAATAGCACCAGCCACGAAACCTGCTACCAAACCTGGTTTTTCAGCGATAGAGTAGGCAACATAACCTGCAAAGACTGGAAGCATCAAACCAAAGGCAGCTCCACCAATTTTCATGAACATAGAAGCTAGCTCATGGTAGGAACCAAGATTACCAAGATTTTCATTTGGAACACCCAAAGCACCGTCAATCAAGAAGGCAAGGGCAATCATGATACCACCGCCAATAACAAATGGCAACATTTGCGATACACCACTCATCAAGTGTTTGTAGAAGGCACCACCAAGACTTTGTTTTTCGTTAGAGGCTGTTGTAGCTTTTGTTCCATTAGCAGCACGATAAACTTCAGCATCTCCTGAAAGAGCCAAGTTAATTAACTCTTCTGTCTTACGGATACCGTCAGCAACTGGACGATTGATTAATGGTTTACCGTCGAAACGATCCATTTCAACTGCCTTGTCTGCCGCGATGATAACAGCTTTAGCCTTACGAATGTCTTCCGCAGTTAGTTGGTTACCAACACCGCTAGCACCGTTGGTTTCGACCTTAATTCCAACACCCATTTCAGCAGCCACTTTTTGAAGGGCTTCTTGAGCCATGTATGTGTGGGCGATACCTGTTGTACAAGCTGTAACAGCTACGATAAAGTCACCAGTTTCATTTGCAGGCACTTGAACAAGTTCCTCAGTTTTTTCTGAAGCTTGGTCAAAAAGTTCAATGACTTGGTCAGCTGATGTTGCTTGACGGAGTTTGTCAGCAAAACCATCTTTCATCAAGTATTGAGACAATTCTGCCAAGGCTGCCAAGTGAGTGTCATTGGCACCTTCTGGAGCCGCAATCATGAAGAAGAGATCAGTTGCTTGCCCGTCCAAGCTCTCATAGTCAACACCCTTGTTTGACTTAGCAAAGAGAACCGTTGCTTCTTTGACAGCAGCATTTTTGCTGTGAGGCATAGCGATTCCGTCACCCAAACCTGTAGAAGTCAAAGCTTCACGTGCCAAAATACCTTCTTTAAATGTTTCAAAATCTGTCACATAACCGTGATCTACCAAACTTTTAATCATTTCTTCGATGACAGCTGTTTTTTCAGTTGCCTGCAAATCCAGCAACATGACATCTTTTCTCAATAGGTCTTGAATTTTCATCGTTTTTCTACCTCAACTTTTTCATATGTTTCTTTAATAAATTCTGCTGTTGCCAAGTCATCCGAGAAGGTAGTTGCCGTTCCACAAGCAACTCCCCATTTGAAGGCTTCTACTGCGTCTTTTGATTTGACAAATTCACCTGTAAATCCAGCAACCATAGAGTCACCAGCTCCAACTGAATTTTTGACTGTTCCCTTGATAGGTTTTGCGAAGTAAGCTCCCTCAGATGTGACAAGAAGAGCACCGTCACCAGCCATAGAAATAATGACGTTTTGAGCACCTTTAGCCAGTAACTCACGAGCGTATTTCTCAATTTCATCTAAACTTTCGAGTTTCACTCCAAAAATCGCTCCAAGTTCATGATTGTTTGGTTTGACCAAAAGTGGCTGGTAGTCCAAACTATCAATCAAGGTCTGTCCTTCAAAATCACAAACGACTTGCGCACCAGTCTTGCGTGTCAAGGCAATTAGATCCTTGTAGATGGCATTGCCTAGATTTTTAGTACTTGAACCTGCAAAGACAACTATATCTTCTGCTGTCAGACTAAATAAAATAGCTTTCAATTCTTCTAGCTGATCCGGCTCAACAGTTGGACCAGTCCCATTGATTTCTGTCTCTTGGTCTGCTTTGATTTTAACATTGATACGAGTATCTTCTGATACTTGGACAAAACGTGTCTCGATTTCTTCCTCTGCTAAAGTATCTGTGATAAATTTACCAGTAAAGCCTCCGATAAATCCCGTCGCAGTATTGGGTATATCCAAACGTTTCAAAACACGACTGACATTGATTCCTTTCCCTCCAGCAAACTTATCATCACTGTCCATACGATTGACACTACCGACTTGGACTTGGTCCAAACGAACGATATAATCAATAGATGGATTGAGTGTGACTGTATAAATCATACTTCTATTACCTCCGTTTTCTCCTTAATAGCCTGCAAGAGCTCATGCCCTTGACTTGTGATAACAATAGCTCGTTTGAGTGGTGCTACTTTGGCAAAGCAAGTTTGTCCAATTTTTGACGAATCCACCAAGACATAGGTCTGTTTGGCATTCTCTAAAATAGCACGCTTAACAGCTCCCTCCTCCATATCAGGAGTCGTATAATAGCCATCGTCCACACCATTCATTCCGATAAAGGCACGGTCAAAGTGCAATTGGTTAATCTGGTTAAGAGCAACGCCCCCTATGCTAGCATCTGTCGCCATCTTGACACTTCCTCCAACCATGACAGTTGGAATCTGCTTTTCAACCAACTGAGCAGCATGGTGAATCGAGTTGGTCACGACTGTAACATTCTTATTGCCCAATTCATGAATCAAAAAGGCAGTTGTTGTTCCAGCATCGATAAAGATGACATCTTGTTCCTTGATGAGAGAGGCCGCCTTCTGAGCTAACAACTTCTTCTCTTGAAGGTTTTTGACAGATTTTTCTTGAATGGTTTCTTCTTCCTGCAAGGAATGGGGCAATTCTGCTCCACCATGTACGCGACGAAGCTTGTTTTCTGCTTCCAACTCATCCAAGTCTCTTCGAACCGTTGATTCTGACGTTTCTAGCAAACTAACTAATTTCTCTAGAGAAACTACATGATGTTGATTTAACTCCTCTAAAATCAGTTGTTTCCGCTCTGTTTTTAACACTGAATCACCTCCTGTTATCGTTTACACTATTCATTCTATCACACTCCCTTTCAAAGTCAAGCATTTTTTATCATTTTCTTTCAAAATCTATCATTTTTCTCATTTCCAGAATTTTTATTGCAAGATAAGTGGCTTTATGGTAGACTATTTGAGTAAGTATTGGAAGATTACTCAAGAGGCTTAAGAGGCCGTGTTGGAAACGCGGTAGGCGTGTAACAGCGTGCGTGGGTTCGAATCCCATGTCTTCCGTTTATTTTAAAAAAGATACCCAAGAAATCTTGGGTATCTTTTTTCTTATATGCTTGTTTTATAACTCGGGTGAATTTCTTAGAAAATATCAAATAACAATTTCACATTGAGAATTGTTAAGATAATGGAAACGATATAGCCAAGGATGGTATTCCATTTGGCATTGGTAAATTCTCCCATCAGTGATTTCTTAGAAGTTAGATAAATCAGTGGGAAGATTGAAAATGGAAGAGCAATCGAAAGAAAGACTTGTGAATAAACCAATAACTGATCCAATGTTTTTTCCTGATGACCAAACAGAACCGCTACAATCATGACAGGCAACAAGGCAAAGAGACGAGTTGCCAAACGAATGAACCATTGAGGTAATCTCATATGCAAGAAACCTTCCATAACGATTTGTCCAGTCAAGGTACCCGTAATTGTCGAATTTTGACCACTGGCTAATAAAGCCAAGGCAAACAAGGTTGATAAGGTCGAGCTAGCTATAGCTCCTGCAATAGTAGAATCCTGCAAGGCATTATACATTTGAGAGAAGGCAGAAATCTCAGATGCATGGCCGAAAAAGAGAGCCGCCCCGAGAATTAATAGAAGGGAGTTAACCACAAAGGCCAAGGATAATTGGAGATTTGAATCCCAGGTCATAAAGCGCACGGCTTTTCGAACATCATTCTTGTCCTTGTGATTGATTTTCCGAGTTTGAGACAAGGAAGAATGCAAATAGAGGTTATGGGGCATAACCGTTGCTCCCACGATCCCTAGTGCCAAGGTTAATTGACTTTCATGCCCTGGCAAGGGACTTTCAAATAAGGTTGCATTCGGTAGATAACCCTCAACGATTCCTTGGAAGCTTGGATGTGACAAAGCTACCAGATAGGTAAAAATTGCTAGAATGGTTAAAATCAGTGTTGTCACAATAGCTTCAATCTTCTTAAAGCCAAATTTCATCAGAAGCAATAAGAGAAAAACATCCAACACGGTCAAGAGAATTGCTATCATAATCGGAATCTTAAAGAGAAGATTGAGAGCAATCGCTGAACCTAGAACTTCTGCCAGATCTGTCGCCATCAAGGCTAATTCTAAAATCACCCATAGACTATAACGAAGCCATTTAGGTGAATGATGAGCCGTTGCTTGAGCCAGGTCCATCTGGGTTACAATACCAAGCTTTCCTGCCATCTGCTGAAGTTGCATGGCAATGAGAGATGAAATCAAGATAACAAACAAGAGACTATACTTATAGGAAGCACCACCGACTACACTGGTAATCCAGTTTCCTGGATCCATATAACCAACTGCGACAAGAGCACCCGGACCTAAAAAGGCATTTAAATTTTGCCAGAAATGATTGTTATTTGGAGTATCGATAGATTGATTAATCTCAGAGAGTGACACTTTTTTATGAGAAGACATAGATACTTACCTCTTTCTAAACCTACTTTTTCATTATTTTCTATTAGAGAAAAATAAGATTGACTTTAAACTATTAAAACAATGAAAACTATATGAAAAACATTTAGTTTTTTCATTATTTTTCTTAAGGCACCTTAATTATAACAGAAAATATGATAAAAACTTAAGAAAATTCAGGACTTGATTTAATATTTAGGATACAACAAAATGTTGTAAAAACAACGTTTTAGAAAGATTTACAAAACAATGTAAATTATCAATGGAGCCGGTGGGAGTCGAACCCACGTCCAAACATCTGCTAACATATTTGTCTACAACCATAGGTTATGTATTCGTTTAACAGTCCCTCGACACATAACTCAAGCCTAGAAACCGCGAGTCTATCAATCTCTTATCAAGCCGCTAGACAAGGCTTGATCGTATCTCGCTAATAATAAGACCTGTCATTGAACACGAGCAATCCAAATCGGGTCACGCCTGCTGGTTTTTAGGCAGCTAGAGCGTAAGAAGTGTTATTTTTTGCAGTTATATTTAACTGAGCGTTTACGTCGCCACACGAGTCGCAAAATATGCCTCATAATGCCTGTCGAATCCGTAACGACCCCAAAAGACAATAAAACCATTATACCTTATCTAACACAAAAATGCAAAAAGGAAAGCAATTAACTACAAAAGATAGTCTTTCAAAGATTTTGTCAAAACCTGATAACCAGCAACACTAAGGTGCAACCCATCAGTTGTATAATCTTTTTTGAGTTGACCTGCCTGGTCTGTCAAACTATCAAAAACTGGCACAAATTCTACCTGCATATAGGCAGAAGCAAGCTCTTGATAGGCTTGATTCCATTTCTGAATTTTTTCATTCGTGCGGATATAGACTGTCTGCTTGTACTCTTCTCCCTCATTGACTGGCAAAATAGAAAGCAATTTAATCTCAGTCAATGGATAATCGCGAGCAATGGATTGTATGATAGCTTCGAGGTTATTGAGAGCCTCATTCACAGGCACATCTTTTCCGATATCATTTGTCCCAATCAAAAGGACAATTTTATCTACTGCTCCACCGTACAGATGCGCATCTAGATTTTCTAATAACAGCCCTGTCTGATACCCTCGAATGCCTCGATTGACAATCGTCTTCGAAGTCCCAAATAGTTCCTGCAGAGGATAATATTCGACAATAGAATCCCCAATAAAAAGAATGTCTGGCTCTACAACAGAAACCTGATTTAAGTGACGATACTTGGTTTGGATTTTTTCTTGTTCCTTTAGTAACCAATTTTCTAATAACTGTACTGCCACTTCATTCTCCTTTTTCTAACCAGTTTTCCAAGATTTGATAAACTCCTCCTTGGCTATTGGCTGGCGCTAGAGCAGTAGCCACAGCTTTGGCTTTATCATCAGCATTTTCCATCGCATAGGCAATTCCAGCCATTTCAAGCATTTCAACATCATTTTCACTGTCACCAAAAGCCATGATTTGTTGGGAGGTCAAGTCCCAGCGCTTGAGTAATTCTTCCAAGCCCCATGCTTTATGAATTCCAGCTTGAAGGATATCAATGCAACCATAGCCACTCGATACAGCACGAACACGGCCATCAAAGAGGTCATTGATTTCTTCCAAGACCGAACTCAAACGTTCCTCACCAACAACCATACTCATCTTGAGCACACCACCAAAGAGGTCAGAGGTTAATTCGTCCACAAATTGCATCCGTTGGTAGAATTTTTCAATCATTTCTGGAGTCATAAAACTTTCAAGGTCTGTAAAAATCGTACCTTCTTTGACGAAACCACCCTTCATAGACGTTACAACAAACTGATCCTGACACGCTCGACCCTTAAAATGAGCCAAAGCCTTATCGACAATGGCATCATCCCAAGTCTGAGCCTGAATCAGTTCATTGTTTTCAAAAATACGAGCACCGTTTGCAACAACCAGAACCACCCGATCGACCAAGTGCTCCAGTAGTTGCCTCATGCGGTGAATTTCATTCCCAGTCGCAATGACAAAACGAATACCCCTTTGATCCAACTGATCTAAAATCTTTTCCAAACGTGGGAGATCAAGCTGGCCTCTAGCATCCAGCAAGGTCCCATCCATATCTGTTGCAATTACCTTAATCGTCATTTACTTTCCTCTGGATTCAAGCTAGTCCCACTTCAATCCCACATGTTCGTTCATTTCTTTGTAGGCTGTATCAATTCGTTCCTTAGTCGCTTCATCTAACTGGTCACGATGACTACCACCCTCGATAAAATCTTCTAAGATATAAGTTTGGTATAGGAATAGTGGATAACCTTCTGGAGAATAGGTTCCTTTTGGTGTACGGTTTACCCAAGAAGGATGCGCTTTGGCAGTTTCGATTGTCGTCTTACCGGCTTTTTTCTTAACAGTCACATCCATGAGCACGCCACGCTCTGTCCACTTAGCATTCTCTTCATCTTGCATGGTTTCAATTCGTTGATTGGAAATGAAGTTCCCCATTGAATAGATAATGAGTTTCTTGTCCCCATCTTTTTCAACCGTTTCAGATGGTTCAACTACGTGAGGGTGCCCTCCAAAGATAATATCAGCTCCCCAATCAATCATCTTGTGATAAAGAGCCTTTTGTTCTTCAGTTGGTTCCAAGCGATACTCCACACCCATCTGAGGCATGATAATGGTGATATCCGCTTCCTTCTCTGCCCGTTCAATTTCAGCCTTCATCTTGTCTTCATTTAGGTCTGAAAGATAGCGGGTATAGTCTTCTTGAGAAATACTTTGCTCAATTCCATTAAAACCATAAGAATAGGCCAAAAGTGCAACCTTGATACCGTTCACTTCCTTAATAACCAGTGGAGCTTGATCACGTGACTCATGCGTATACACTCCAATAGGTGTCATTCCTGCCTTTTCAATAGCATCTGCTGTTGAAACCACACCTTCTATTTGTGAATCTAGGATATGGTTATGCGCCAAGTCTAGCACTTGATAACCGGCATCCTTGATGGCATCCATGACTTCTCCAGGTGCATTAAATAGCGGATAACCAGCCAAATAGTGGTCCTTATTCACAGTACCTTCAAAATCACCTAAAATCAAGTCTGCTTGTTTGAGCCATGGTTTTACATATTCAAAATTTTCATGGAAATCATAGGTCCCATCTTCTTTTAAAGCAGAACGATAGATGGGAATGTGATAGAGGAGGTCCCCGTTGGCCATAATTCTAGCAGTTTTCTCCTCGTCCTGATCTTTAGCATTTTGGTTCGTCTTATTTGCTTCTTGAGAAATGGCATCCTTTTTTTGACTGGTTAAAGGGATTCCTTGGAAGCTTTCAAACAACAAGACCAAGCCCATTGATAAAGCAACTGCTAGCAAGAGTATGGCCACAAATCCTTTATTACTCCACTTGCGATAACTCCTAAAAAAGTTTACCAAACCCCTCATAAAACGAAAAGCTGAACCACGCTGATTTCGATCTTGTCTTCTTTGCATCTTCATTCTCCCTACTTTCTAATGCAAGCCTTTTCTTTTTATTATATCACAGATAAGTAATTCTTTCACAATTGAATCGAACCTACTAGGCATTTTCTATAAAAGCTCAATGCCGTAATGCTTTCAATCCTTGTCATTTTGTGATATCATGTAGAGGTAATGAAAGGAGAGAAAATGTCTGCAATAGAACGTATTACAAAAGCTGCTCATTTAATTGATATGAACGATATTATCCGCGAGGGAAACCCAACTCTACGCGCGGTTGCTGAGGAAGTTACTTTCCCCTTGTCTGACCAGGAAATCATTCTTGGCGAAAAGATGATGCAATTCCTGAAACATTCCCAAGATCCTGTCATGGCTGAGAAAATGGGGCTCCGAGGTGGGGTTGGACTTGCTGCTCCTCAATTAGATATCTCAAAACGTATTATCGCTGTTTTGGTGCCAAACATTGTCGAAGAAGGCGAAACCCCACAGGAAGCTTACGACTTGCAAGCTATTATGTACAATCCAAAAATCGTCTCTCACTCAGTTCAAGACGCTGCTCTTGGTGAAGGAGAAGGTTGTCTGTCTGTTGATCGCAACGTACCTGGCTATGTAGTCCGCCATGCTCGCGTTACGGTTGACTACTTTGACAAGGATGGAGAAAAACACCGTATCAAGCTCAAAGGCTACAACTCCATCGTTGTTCAGCATGAAATTGACCACATTAACGGTATCATGTTTTACGATCGTATCAATGAAAAAGACCCATTTGCAGTTAAAGATGGTTTACTAATTCTAGAATAAAGAAAATCCCGTTGCAAGACGGGGTTTTGTGTTATAATAGAGGCATGAAAACAAATGATATTGTCTATGGCATCCACGCCGTTACCGAAGCCCTCCTTGCAAATACTGGAAACAAACTCTACCTCCAAGAAGACCTACGAGGTAAGAATGTTGAAAAAGTCAAGGAACTAGCTACAGAAAAAAAGGTATCCATTTCTTGGACCTCAAAAAAATCCCTCTCTGAGATGACTGAAGGTGCTGTCCACCAAGGTTTTGTTCTACGAGTGTCCGAATTTGCCTATAGTGAGCTGGACCAAATCCTTGCCAAAACACGCCAAGAAGAAAATCCTTTGCTATTGATTCTGGACGGGTTAACTGATCCTCACAACTTAGGCTCCATCTTAAGAACCGCTGATGCGACCAATGTTTCAGGAGTCATCATTCCCAAGCACCGTGCTGTCGGAGTTACTCCTGTCGTTGCTAAAACAGCCACAGGTGCTATTGAGCATGTTCCAATTGCCCGAGTAACCAATCTAAGCCAAACTCTAGACAAACTCAAGGATGAAGGCTTCTGGACCTTTGGAACAGATATGAATGGGACTCCTTGCCACAAGTGGAATACAAAAGGGAAAATCGCCCTCATCATCGGAAATGAAGGAAAAGGCATCTCTAGCAACATCAAAAAACAAGTTGATGAGATGATTACCATTCCTATGAATGGACATGTTCAAAGTCTCAATGCCAGTGTTGCTGCAGCCATCCTCATGTACGAAGTTTTTCGAAATAGACTATAAAAAAGTTTCCAGTCATCTGATTGGAAACTTTTTATGATTATACTCAATGAAAATCAAAGAGCAAACTAGGAAGCTAGCTGTAGACAGCTCAAAGCACTGCTTTGAGGTTGTAGATAAGACTGACGAAGTCAGCTCAAAACACTGTTTTGAAGTTGTGGATAGAACTGACGAAGTCAGTACCCATACCTACGGTAAAGCGAAGCTAACGTGGTTTGAAGAGATTTTAGAAGTGTATTAACTATGTTCTGTGATAAATTTATAAGCTTCTTGACCAGCGATAGCTCCATCTCCAACTGCTGTTGTCACTTGACGAAGGTCTTTCTGGCGAACATCTCCAACTGCAAAGATACCGTCAACTGCAGTTTTCATGTGGTTATCTGTCACAATCCAACCTGCCTGATCTTGGATATTCAATTCTTTAACAAAATCGCTAAGAGGATCCAATCCAACATAGATAAAGACACCACCGAAGGCTTGTTCTGTCACTTGACCTGTTTTCACATTTTCAAAAACGACAGATTCTACTCTGTTTTCACCCTTGATTTCCTTCACTACAGAATCCCAGATAAAGCTGATTTTCTCATTCGCAAAGGCGCGGTCTTGTAAAACCTTTTGGGCACGAAGTTGGTCACGACGGTGAACAATGGTAACAGTCTTAGCAAAACGAGTCAAGAAGAGGGCTTCTTCGACAGCTGAATCTCCGCCACCAACTACCAACAAATCTTGGTCACGGAAGAAAGCACCATCACACACGGCACAGTAAGAAACACCACGACTGTTCAGTTCTTCTTCTCCAGGTACTCCCAAAGGACGGTGTTTAGAGCCAGTCGCCACGATAACGGTACGAGTTTCATATGTTTGGTCATCAGTCATCACTTTCTTAAAATCACCATGGTCTTCGACATTTTCAACATAACCATAAATGTGCTCAACACCAAGATTTTCAAGCGGTTCAAACATCTTTTCTGCCAATTCTGGCCCACTAATATTAGCGTATCCAGGGTAATTTTCAATATCAGATGTATTATTCATCTGACCACCTGGCAGACCACCTTCAATCAAGGCTACTTTCAGATTGCTTCGAGCAGCATACAAGGCTGCAGTCATACCTGCAGGTCCAGCACCGATAATAATAGTATCGTACATATAGTTTCCTTCTTTCTTGTTGTAACTATCTTTATTCTAACTCTTTCTTGTCAATCACGCAAGGATTATGCCTTGAAAACAAGAATTAAACTCATAACCGCAAAGGATAATACTGGAACAACCAAAACACCAATCATAATCATATCATAGAGATGGGCTTGGCGAGCCTTGGCTGTCTTATCAACTCCCGACATGGCTCTCAGTCCAATCCAAATCCCTAAAAAAATCAGGACGAGGATGGTGGTCAAGATCAAACTCTCGAAATATAAAGAAAATAGTTGCAGTAGCATGATTTCTCTCATTTCTATCTTTTTTAAAGAGTAAACTCAGCTAGTCCAGCTAACTGAGTTTTTCTTTATCTATTATATCAAATATAAGTCCGTTTGTAACTAGCGAAGAATTCTTTTGTTCGCTCTTCTTTAGGATGGTGGATAATCTCATCCGGTGTTCCAGACTCAATGATTTTCCCCTTATCTAGGAAGAGAATCTTATCCGCAACTTGAGCTACAAAGGACATGTCATGACTGACTAAAATCATGGTCTGACCTGACTTAGCAGCATCTGCAATAGACTTCTCTACTTCACCGACCAATTCTGGGTCAAGGGCTGAAGTTGGTTCGTCTAAGAGTAAGACATCTGGTTTCATAGCAAGCGCACGCGCTAGGGCAACCCGTTGCTTTTGTCCACCTGATAAATGGCGAGGATAATGGTTTTCACGGTCAGAAAGCCCAACCTTAGCCAACTCTTCCTTGGCAATCTTAGTCGCTTCTTGGTCAGATAATTTCTTGACAACAACCAAGCCTTCCTTCACATTATCAAGTGCTGTGCGACGTTCAAACAAATTAAACTGTTGAAAAACCATAGACAGCTTACGGCGTAGGGCAAGGATTTCTTCTTGAGTGATTTTAGAAAAATCAACTGAGAAATCATCAATCTGAATAGAGCCACTGTCAGGTGTTTCAAGATAATTGAGACTGCGAAGGAAGGTTGATTTTCCAGCTCCTGAAGAACCAATCAAGGCTACAACTTCCCCTTTTTGAATATCCAAGTTCAGATGATCCAAGACAGTCTGTCCTGAAAAGGATTTGCTTAAATTCGAAATCTTAATCATTAACGAAGGTCTCCTTTCACATCTGTTTGCACTGTATCAGGTGCAGAAATAGCCATCTTTCTCTCAATGAAACGACCGAGGCTTTCAATTCCGATATTGACTACCCAATAAACAAGGGCAACGGAGATGAAGCGTTCAAAATAACGATAATCGGCACCACCCAAAATCTGAGCTTGGGCAAAGACTTCCACAACACCCGCACTAAAGGCTAGGGAAGTTCCCTTGGTCAAGCCGATTAGGGAATTGATTAAGGTTGGAGTCGCCACAACTGCTGCATTTGGAATAATCACTCGACGATAAACTTGTGCTCGGGTCATACCCAGACTGCGTGCCGCCTCAATCTCACCAGGATTAACTGAGAGAATGGCTGCACGAATGGTTTCACTAGCATAAGCTGCCTCATTAAAAGCAAAGGCGACAATCGCAAAAGCTGCAGCTGGAATAGCATTGATATTGAGACCAGTCCCCCATTGCTGATTGAGAGCTTTCAAAGCCAAAGGAATTCCGTAGTAGGTCAACATGAGTTGCACCAAAATCGGTGTCCCTTTTAAGAAACTAACAAAGAAGGCCTGCAAGGGATATAAAATTTTAACACGATTGATTTTCACAATGGCAAAAAGAAGTGCCAAAACCAAGCCAAAAAGAGCACCACCAATGGTCAACATAATCGTTGTTGGAAGTTGTTGGACAATTCTCGGAATTCCATCAAAGACCGAACGCAGACTAAAAAGTTTGCCATCCGGAATCAATTGCATCAAGTTTTGGTACCAATCTGATGCTAAAATCGTTGTAACATTCATAAAAACATCCTCTCCTGATAATGATTCATTCTACCATACTTCTGCCGTCAATGAAATTATTTGCTACGGTCAGATACAGACTTTGTCCACATACTAGTTTATCATACTTTGAAACAGAGAGGTTATATATTTTATCTATCAAAGAGATAAGTAAAAACTATTTCAATCCCAATTCTTCATAAGCTTTTCGATAACCAATTTGTTTAACAGTTCCATTTTCTAATAAAATTGGCCGTTTTAACAACATACCGTCGCTTGCTAACAACTCAGCCGCTTCTTGGTTTGACAAGCTTCCTACCTTATCTTTCAGCCCCAATTCACGGTATTTGATACCACTGGTGTTGAAAAATTGCTTCAACTCGAAACCTGAGGTTTCTAGCCAGTTTAAAATGACTTCTTGGCTAGGTGTTTCTTCGACAATATGAACGGCTTTATAGTCCACACCTAATTGGTTTAATTCTTGTTTTGCTTTTTTACAAGTTGAACATTTTGGGTATTCGATAAATTCTAACATGTCTTTCACTTTCTATTTTATATCTTTAAAATCTGCGCCTTCATGCTCCAAGAGCCAAGCTTTCTTTTCTACTCCTGCAGCATAACCTGTCAGACGCTTGTCTGCTCCCAACACACGATGACAAGGTACTAGGATAGACCAAGGATTACGTCCCACTGCTCCACCAATTGCTTGGGCAGAATCCACTTGTAGGTCTTTCGCTATTTGTCCATAGGTCACTGTATGACCATAAGGAATTCCCTGTAAATAGTCCCAAACTCGCTTTTCAAAATTTGTTCCGAGTGGAGCCAAGGGCAAGTTAGATAAATCCTGAGACTTGCCTTTAAAGTAATCATCTAAGCAAGTGATAACTGGGTTTAAGATAGGATGACTAACAACTTCCTCTATCGTTTCATCCCCTAATCCCCTCTCAAAATGCTTCTGTTTTTGCATCCAAATTCCATACAAATAATGGTCATCAGCTACAAGAGAAAAAGAGCCAATTGGCGAAGAGTAGAGAATTTTTGCATACTTCTTTTGCATTATTTCTTCAATTTTTGATAGGCCAAGCGTTCCCCATCAACCGGCACCTTTCCAACCCGTTTAAAACCAAGTTTTTCAAAAATATGTTGCATAACCTTGTTTTCAGCATGCGTATCTGAGCGAAAATCTAGATAATCAAATCCTTCAATCAAGCCCTCTAAGAAGGTTTGAGCAATTCCCTGTCCCTGGGCATCTCCTGCCACAGCAATACGGTGAAAGACTAGGTACTCTGACTCTCCAGCTTGCCATTTCCCTTCATAAATGGCTTCATAGGCTGCCTCTGGACTCTTGGTCACAGCAGCATAAGCTAGTAGTTCTACCTCTTCCAAGGCTACGTAGGCTTGACCTGAGATAATATCATCTATGATAACATCTGCATTTGGATAACCATTTTGCCATTGGTCACTACCAGCAGCTGCTAAACTTTTTTTAGCATCCTCCATCACCTGCATGATGGCAACTACTTCATTTGGAAAAGCTAAACGAATTTCCATCTTTTCTCCTCATTTCTGACTAGTTTCTCCCATCATAGCATAATTTAAGTCTTTCTACAAGCAGTTAAAACTTGACTTTCTGTTTTTATTATTTTATAATCTAGTTATAAAAACTAGATAAAAAGGAGTTGAAAATGAAAACTACCTTTTCTTACCCCAAATGGGCAGAAATTCCAAACATCGACCTCTATCTAGACCAGGTTTTGCTCTATGTCAATCAGGTCTGCGCCCCTATCTCTCCTGATAAAGACAAGGGCCTAACAGCATCCATGGTCAACAATTATGTGAAACATGGTTACCTGACAAAGCCTGACAAGAAAAAATACCAACGCCAACAGATTGCCCGTTTGATTGCTATCACAACCCTTAAGTCTGTATTTTCTATTCAAGAAATAGCCCAGACACTTAATACTCTACAAAGTCAAGCAAGTTCAGACCAACTCTACGATGCTTTTGTGGACTACATGAACCAAGGTATTGACCCAGCTAACCCTATTATCCAAACCAGCTGTCAAACCGTTAAACTCTATCATCAAACCCTAGCCTTAATCCATCATACTCAAGAGGAGGTAATCCAATGAACACTAGTCTTAAACTCAGCAAACAACTCAGTTTTGGAGAGGAGATTGCTAATAGCGTGACCCATGCCGTAGGTGCAGTCACCATGCTTATCTTACTCCCCATTTCATCCACCTATAGTTATGAGGTACACGGATTTTTATCATCTATCGGCGTTTCCATTTTCGTTATTAGTCTCTTTCTAATGTTTCTATCATCCACCATTTATCACTCTATGGCCTATGGTTCGACCCACAAATATGTCTTGCGAATCATTGACCATTCGATGATTTATGTGGCTATCGCAGGCTCTTATACGCCCGTCGTATTAACCTTGATGAATAACTGGTTTGGCTATCTAATAATTGCCATCCAGTGGGGAACGACCATCTTTGGTATTCTCTATAAAATCTTTGCTAAAAAGGTCAATGAGAAATTTAGCCTTGCTCTTTACCTGATTATGGGCTGGTTGGTTCTGGCAATCATACCCGCCATTATTAGTCAAACGACACCCATTTTCTGGAGTCTCATGGTAACTGGCGGACTCTGTTATACAGTTGGGGCTGCATTTTACGCCAAGAAAAAACCTTATTTCCATATGATTTGGCATCTCTTTATCCTAGCTGCATCTGCCCTCCAATATATCGCCATTGTTTATTACATGTAAAAAAGTTGAGAAACTCAGTCTCAACTTTTTTCTTTACACATATTGATAAAGTACTGGTGCAAGCGCACATCATCAGTCAATTCTGGATGAAAAGAAGTTACCAACATATTTTTTTCTTGGGCTGCAACGATTTGATTATCAACTGTTGCTAGAATTTCTACATCTTCTCCAACACTGCTGATAATCGGACCACGAATAAAGGTCATTGGAATCTGACCAACTCCCTTACATTCTGCTTCCGTATAGAAACTTCCTAATTGGCGCCCATAAGCATTGCGCTCGACCACCATATCCATAGTTCCTAGATGACTCTCTTCATGAGAAGTAATTTCCTTAGCTAGCAAAATTAAACCCGCACAGGTTCCAAATACTGGCAAGCCAGATAGAATTGCTTCTCGAATGGGAATCAGCATGTCCTGCTCACGTAAGAGCTTGCCCATGGTTGTAGACTCCCCACCAGGCAAAATCAAACCCGACAAGTCACTCTGTTCTTGCTGAAAATCCTCTAGATTTCTGATTTCAACACTCTCGACTCCTAATTGATTTAGCACTTTTGCATGTTCTGCAAAGGCACCTTGCAAGGCTAATATTCCGATTTTCATCTATTTTCCTCGCTCAGCCATGAGAATTTGAATTTCATTTTCATTGATACCAACCATGGCTTCTCCTAAATCTTCAGAGATTTGAGCTAGGATTTGAGGATTTCTGAAGTTAGTCACCGCTTTGACAATAGCACTCGCTCGTTTAACAGGATCTCCTGACTTAAAAATACCTGAACCGACAAAGACACCCTCTGCCCCTAATTGCATCATCAAAGCAGCATCAGCTGGCGTTGCAACGCCTCCAGCTGCAAAGTTTACAACTGGCAATTTCCCATGTTCATGTACGTATTGAACCAATTCTACAGGGACTTGCAAATCCTTAGCAGCAACATAAAGTTCGTCCTCACGTAGGTTTTGAATTCGGCGAATTTCCTGATTCATCATACGCATATGACGAACAGCTTGGACAATATCCCCCGTACCCGGTTCTCCTTTGGTACGAATCATAGAAGCACCTTCAGCGATACGACGCAAGGCTTCACCCAAGTCCTTAGCTCCACAGACAAAAGGAACTTGGAATTCTTTCTTATCCACATGGAAACGGTCGTCAGCTGGAGATAGAACTTCACTCTCATCGATATAATCAATTTCGATAGCCTCTAAAATCTGGGCTTCAACAAAATGCCCAATTCTAACCTTAGCCATAACAGGAATGCTAACCGCTTCTTGGATTTCCTTAATCATCTTTGGATCACTCATACGGGAAACCCCACCAGCTGCACGAATATCAGCTGGAATCTGCTCCAAGGCCATAACAGCAGCCGCACCAGCAGCCTCTGCAATACGGGCCTGTTCAGGATTTTGAACGTCCATGATAACTCCACCCTTGAGCATCTGCGCCAAATTTTTATTTAGTTCATAACGATTTTCAGTCATTTGTTTATCCTCATTATTTATATTGGTAGCTACCATTTCATTTTAAGTTAGATTAGAATGAATCACAAGATAAAAAAATCAAAATTGTATGGGTACAGATTAACTAAAAAACTATCTGACATTCACTTAAGGCCAGATAGTTCATCAAATATTATTTTTCAGCTGTAAGTGCAGCCATTGTGATGTAGTTGTATGGTTTGTTGAAGTGTGGCAAGAAGAATAGGTCTGTCAATGCCAATTTATCAATTGTCACATGCTCTTGGATAGCAAGTGAGAACATGTGGATTCCCATGCTGATTGCAGAATCGTGTGAAACCATTTGTGCACCAAGAATTTCACGGCTATCTTTGTCAAAGACAATCTTGATGGCAACTTCATGGTTGTCATGCTTCATAAATTCTGGTTTTTGAAGATCGTTAAAGCCTGTTTCAGTTGCATTGTAACCTGCTGCTTTAGCTTTCTCAAGTGTCAAACCAGTTGAAACCATGTGAAGACCGTAGATAGAGATACCGTTTGAACCTTGAACACCGATTCCTTCCAATTCATGTCCACAAGCATTGTAAGCACCAACGATACCAGTACGAACAGCATTTGAAGCAAGGGCGATGTAGCTTGTGTCTTTACGAGCATTGTCATAAACAGTTGCACAGTCACCTACTGCATAAACACCAGGAATTGATGTTTCTTGTTTCTTATCTACAAGGAAAGCACCGTTGCGGAAGAGTTCAATCTTACCATCAGCAAGAGCTGTGTTTGGACGGAAACCAACAGCAAGAACAACCATATCCACGTCGAAACTTTCTTTATCAGTAATCAAGCGTTCAACTTTACCGTCACCTTCTATTGCTTTAACAGTTTGACCAAGAGCCAAGCGGATGTTGTGATCTTCCAAGTTCTTCGCCATCATTTGTGTGAAGTCTTTATCATAGTAACCGTTCAAGACAGTATCAACGATATCAACAAGGATAACTTCTTTTCCAAGACGTTCAAAGGCTTCAGCAAGTTCAACACCGATGTAACCACCACCAACAACGGCAATACGGTCAAGGTGTTGGCTCTTGTCAGCCAATTTGTGAATCACTTCTTCAGCGTTTTGGTACAATTTAACAAATTGTACATTTTCAAGAGTTGCTTTAAATTCGCGGTTTCCTTTGACAATTTCAACACCTTCGATTGGTGGCAAGATTGGTGTAGAACCTGTAGCAAAAATCAATTTTTCGTATGATTCTTTATGCTCTTTTCCTTCAACTTCTGCTGTAACAACTTTGTTATCATAGTCGATTGAAAGAACTGGTGAGTTCATGTAAACTTTAGCACCTTTAGCTTCCAATTTTTCTTTATCAGAATAGAACAAGCCTTCAGCACCGTCGATTTGTTCCCCAATCCAAAGGGCCATTCCGCAACCTAGGAAAGAGATGTTAGAGTTTTGGTCAAATACAACGATTTCGTTTTCATTTCCAAAATTATCCAACATAGTATTAATACATGCTGTACCAGCGTGGTTAGCACCAACTACAACGATTTTACTCATAGAAAAATTCCTACCTTCAATTTTAAATTTACTCTTCTAGTATAACATTTACTGTTAGCGTTTACAAGAGTTTAGTTAATTTTCCCGATTTTTTTGTAAAAAAATGTAAATAATCTGTATTTTATCAGTCTTTCTTACAATTACTCTTTTTTTCTGAGCATATTTCTTGACAAGTTTACAAATTTTATTTGTGAAAACGCTGACTTTATGGTATGCTAGTATCATGGAAAGAAAATGTAAGGGGTTAAATTTAATATAAATTTACTATATTTCAGCCTTCTTTTCATAAGAGAAAGGAGTTGGTAGCTTGCCTCTTAGTTCACATTCCGAACGGCTAATGGGGACTACTATTACTATTTCATTAGTAGAAGAGCAAGCCGATATCTTGCTCCAAAAATCCTTTGATTTACTCAAAGAGCTTGAGTATCGCTTCAATGCCAATAGCCAAGAATCTGAGTTGATGGAAATCAATTATCAAGCTGGAATAGCTCCAGTCAAGGTTCATCCTGATTTATTTGAATTGATTTCACTTGGATTAGAACATAGCCTAGCGCCCTCTAGTCATCTCAACATCAGCATTGGTCCCTTGATTCAAACCTGGCGCATCGGTTTTTCAGATGCCAAAGTGGCCCAACCTCAAGAAATTGAATCGATTCTACCTTTAATCAATCCTCACTCTATCGAGTTAGATTCTTCCACTTCCACTGTATTCTTGAAACAGAAAGGAATGAAGATCGATCTTGGTTGTTTAGCCAAGGGGTATAGTGCGGATAAGGTTGCTCAATTTCTGAGAGAAGAGGGAGTGACATCTGCCTTAATCAATCTGGGAGGGAATATCCTGACCATTGGTAAAAATCAGGAAAGAGGCAATCAGCCTTGGCAAATCGGGATTCAAGACCCAGCCAATCCTAGGGGAAATCACTTAATGACCATCCCTGTTGTCAATAAATCTGTCGTGACTTCAGGCATTTATGAACGTCACCTGACAGTCGATGGAAAAGACTACCATCATATTTTTGACAGTCAAACAGGATATCCTGTTGAAACGGAACTAGCTAGTCTGACAATCATCTCTGATAAATCAGTCGATGGCGAAATCTGGACAACTCGACTCTTTGGAGAAAGACCTGCTTCTATACTCTGGCAAGTCGAAAGTTTGGAGGGCATAGAAGCCATCCTTATCGATAAAGAAGGTCATCTAAGCTATTCTTCAGGAATTCCTACTCTATAGAAATAGATATTTCAATGGAGTTCTTAAATTGTATTATGTAAAAAGAGAAAGGAAATCTCATGTTAAAACTTATTGCTATTGTTGGAACAAATTCAAAACGTTCTACAAACCGTCAATTGCTTCAATACATGCAAAAACACTTTGCTGAAAAAGCTGAAATTGAACTTGTTGAAATCAAGGACATCCCTGTCTTCAACAAACCAGCTGACAAGCAAGTACCTGTTGAAATTCTAGAAATTGCTGCTAAAATTGAAGAGGCAGATGGCGTTATTATCGGTACTCCTGAGTATGACCACTCTATCCCAGCTGTTTTGATGAGCGCTCTTGCTTGGTTGTCTTATGGTATCTATCCACTTTTGAACAAACCAATCATGATTACAGGTGCTTCATATGGTACGCTTGGTTCATCACGTGCCCAATTACAACTTCGCCAAATCTTGAATGCTCCAGAAATTAAAGCGAGTGTCCTTCCAGATGAATTCTTGCTTTCACATTCTCTTCAAGCCTTCAACCCAAGTGGAGACCTAGTAGATCTTGATGTTATCAAAAAACTGGATGCTACTTTTGACGACTACCGTATCTTTGTAAAAATCACAGAAAAATTGCGCAATGCACAAGAATTACTTCGCAAAGATGCTGAAGATTTTGACTGGGAAAATTTGTAAGATAGGAGACCAAAAAGAATGAAATTTGTTGGACTTGTAGGATCAAACTACGATCAATCATATAACCGTAAACTCTTGGAATTCATCCGTCGTCACTTCAAACTCAAATTTGAATTAGAAGTTCTCGAAATTGACGAAGTTCCAATGTTTAACCAAGACGAAAAATGGGACGAAAGTTTCCAATTACGTTATTTATATAACAAAATTACTCGTGCTGATGGTGTTATCATTGCTACTCCTGAGCACAACCACACAATCTCAGCTTCCCTAAAATCTGTTCTTGAATGGCTTTCATACGAAGTTCATCCATTTGAAAACAAACCAGTCATGATTGTGGGAGCATCTTACTACGACCAAGGTACTTCTCGTGCCCAAGTTCACCTTCGTAAGATTCTTGACGCTCCAGGTGTCAATGCTTACACTCTTCCAGGAAATGAATTTCTTCTCGGTAAAGCTAAAGAAGCCTTTGATGTTAATGGGAATATCACAAATGAAGGAACTGTTAATTTCCTTGAAACATGTTTAGACAACTTTGTAAAATATGTGGGAGTCGTTTCAAAATTGAAAAAACCAAAACCAATTGAACCAGAAGATTTATATTGTACAAATTCAATTGCAACTACCATCCAAGGTGTTGACCCAGATGATCCTGAATGGGTAGAAAAAGCAGCTGAACTTGTTGGAGCTGTTTCTGGAGATACTTACGTTAAATTAGACCACGGTATCTTGACAGTTAACCAAATTGACATGTTCTTGAAAGCAATGCCATTTGAATTGACATTTGCAGATGATAACAATCAATTCTTGTACTTTAATAACGCACACCAAGACCCAGATACAATGTTTGGTAAACGTGTACGTGCTCAATCAGGAAATAGATTAGGAACAGTACACGGTACATTGCCAGATTCTAGAATGAAAAACGTTGAATGGGTTGTCGGCGTATTGCGTAACGGGGATCAAGAATATGTCCGTACAATTGTGCCAGGAACACCTGAAGGTGTTATTAATACCCATAATTACCAAGCAATGTACTACCCAGATGGTTCATATGCTGGAATTAATGAAATTATCTTTAATTTTCAACCATGGCTTGACTGGTACCTCAATACAACTGGTCAACGTTTAGTCGGTGGAAATGCTGCAGCTCCTGCTGGCGGACATGGTCACGGCGATGCAGATGCTACATCTGGAGCTTCTGATGCAGGTGATGCCGGTGGTCACGGTGGTGGCGCAGACGCTACATCTGGCGCAAGTAACTAATAACTTTAGGAACCATCTTGGTTCCTTTTTTAACGAAAAAAGACTAGCAAACACAAATTGCTAGTCTTTTGGTTATTATTTCATCTATCTTTGTTAAAAGAAAGAATACTTATACTCAATGAAAATTAAAGAGCAAACTAGGAAGCTAGCCGCAGGCTGTACTTAAGTACGGCAAGGTGAAGCTGACGTGGTTTGAATTTGATTTTCGAAGAGTATTATTATGAATTTGGATCATCGAGACTGCGACCATGTAATCCTTTTTCACGTTGAACTTGGCGTAGTTTTTCTGGTGTAACATCGTTTCCTTCTTCATCCACAATTTTGATTCCCTCAATGTGGTGACGAACAGAGCGACGATAACCTTCGATGTACTCCTCACGTAGTTTAGCTTGTTCCACTTTTTCTTCTGGTGTCAAGCCTTCTGCTTTTTTCTTTTTAGCAAGCTCGTTGATACGATCAATTTTTTTCTGATCCATTTCTTCTCCTTTGTGATAAGATAAAGTCCGTTTATCAAATTTTATTTAGTGTTAATTTGGTTAAAACGAGCAAGTTTAGCTGCTTTTTGAGTTAAATTAGACAAGATAGCCAAACGATTTTGACGGACAGCCTGATCTTCTGCCATTACCATGGTATTCTCAAAGAAAGCATCAATAACTGGGCTAAGTGCAAAGAGTTGTTTCAATTGTTGACTTGCAGATCCTGATAAAGCAAGTGTTTCTACTGCTTCTGCCAAGGCTTTTTCTTGGTCATTTTCAAATAGTGTTGAATCAACTGTAGCAACTCCTTCTGTCTTCTCAGCCAAGTTAAAGGCACGAGAAAGTGATTCAACAGATGGTTTGAAGTCATCTTCTTTGCTTGCTTCCACGAGAGCGCTTGCTGCTTCCAACATATCCGCCACAACAAAGTTTGATCCTGCAAGAACGGCTTCCTTGATATCTTTTGGTGTAGAACCCATCATCTTATCAACACGAGCCTTGATAAAGTCCATAACCTCTGTCTTATTTTCATAAGTCAAGCTGTCAAATTTCAAAGCATAAAGGCTATCAATTAACTCATCCATAGCAATGTGCCAACCAAAGGCATCCAAGATACGAACCACACCTTGAGTTGCACGACGAAGGGCATAAGGGTCATTAGAACCTGATGGAATCAAGCCTACTGAGAAGAAACTCAAAATCGTATCCAATTTGTCTGCAATGGCAAGCACTGCACCGACCTTGCTCTCTGGAAGCTCTCCCTCAGCTGATGTAGGCATGTAGTGTTCACGAATAGCAGCCGCCACTGCTGGAGTTTCCCCAGCAAGAAGGGCATATTTCTCACCCATAATTCCTTGGAGCTCGTCAAATTCACCAACCATACCTGTCAACAAGTCAAATTTGTAAATGGCAGCTGCGCGAGCTAGGTCAACTGTTTCATCCACTGACAAACCTGCTTTTTCAGCCAAAAGTACCGCAATCTGACCCGTACGAATCATGTGCTCACGAAGGGAACCAATCTTCTCATGGAAGGTGACATTGTTTAATTTTTCAACAAGGTCTGAAATCACCAATTTTTGGTCTTCACGCCAGAAGAATTCACCGTCTTCTAAACGAGCTACCAAGACTTTTTCATTTCCTTTGATAACATTTTCCAAATGCTCTGCATTTCCGTTACGAACAGAAATGAAGTTTGGCAAGAGTTTTCCATCTTGATCACGAACAACAAAGTAACGTTGGTGTTCCTTCATCGAAGTCACCAAGACTTCTTCTGGAACTTCAAGGTATTTGGCATCAAAGCTTCCCATAAAGGCAGTTGGGTATTCAACCAAGTTCAAGACTTCATTCAGCAAGTCAGCATCAATTTCGATACGTACACTGTGTTCAGCTTCGATTGCTTTGATTTGGTCAACAATCATTTGCTCACGTTCACGTGGATCTGCGATTACAAACTGCTTACGAAGATCTTCTTCATAGCTCAAAGCTGACTGAATCTTTGTTTCTTGTCCCAAGAAACGATGGCCACGGCTCACACGATCACCCTTGATATCAAGGAAATCCAAATCAAACTCTTGCTCATCTAAAAGAACGGTTAAAGTGTGAACAGGACGAATGTACTCAAAGCTATTGCCAGCCCAGTGCATGCTAACAGGGAAAGTCAATGACTTCAAGACATCTACAACACCAGGAACAATGGCTTCAACTGCTTGACCAATTTCTTCCTTGGTAACATAGACATATTCTTCACCCTTGATTTCACGGAATTCGATATCTTCAACAGTCAATCCTTTTCCACGAACAAATCCTTGAGCTGCTTTTGTGAAGTTTCCATCACTATCCAAGGCAATTTTCTTTGCTGGCCCCTTAAAATCTTCTGTCAAATCAGACTGTTTGTCTGCAAGACCAGTAACTCGAACAGCCAAACGACGTGGTGTTGAGAAGGTTTGAATAGCTTCAAAAGACAGGCGGTTTTCCTTGAGGAAGGCTGCCATTTTTTCACCTAGTTGTTTTTCACTTGGTGTGACAACATAGGCTGGTAATTCTTCAAGACCGAGTTCTACTAATAAGTTTTTTGTCATGTTTTTTCTCCGAAAAGTATCTTTTTATTTTCCAGTTTGCCTTATGTGATTGGCACGCAAGCAACCAACTTCGTTGTTTCATTGCTAAAATTGGAGCCAAAAGTCTCCAATTTTGCCTAGTATCCTTAGCTTCACTAAGGATACCTTCATCACTGCGGCAACTGGCTCAGGGCTCACTCTGTTCGCCCATTTTCGTAATTTGTCACTCTCTTTATTCTGCGTCTTCTGCTAAGAGTTTAGCTCGTGTTTCTTCATCCAAAAGTGGGTAACCTAGGCGTTTGCGCTCTGCGACAAAGGTTTTGGCTACGACACGGGCCAAGTTACGGATACGGGCGATATATCCTGCACGCTCTGTTACAGATACCGCACCACGCGCATCAAGCAGGTTAAAGGTGTGTGAACATTTTAGAACATAGTCATAGGCAGGGTGAACCAAACCTTCTTCTAAGGCACGACCAGCTTCTTTTTCAAACTTATCAAAGTTTTCCAGCAACATTTCTTGATCTGAAATTTCAAATGAATATTTTGAGTGCTCATACTCAGGCTGGATGAAGATTTCTCCGTATTTTACACCATCAGCCCACTCGATATCATAGACAGAGTCAACCTCTTGGATATAAGAAGCCAAGCGCTCCAAACCATAGGTAACTTCCGCAGTCACAGGGCCAGTTGCCAATCCACCGACTTGTTGGAAATAAGTGAACTGAGTGATTTCCATCCCATCAAGCCAAACTTCCCAACCAAGACCAGCTGAACCAGTTGATGGGTTTTCCCAGTTGTCCTCAACAAAACGAATATCGTGTTCCAAAGGATTGATTCCCAATTTTTCTAAAGACTCAAGGTAAAGTTCTTGGATATTTGATGGAGAAGGCTTCATGACCACCTGGAATTGATGGTGTTGGTAAAGACGGTTAGGGTTTTCCCCGTAACGACCGTCAGCAGGACGACGTGATGGCTCTACATAAGCCGCATTCCATGGTTCAGGTCCAATAGCGCGAAGGAAAGTGTAAGGACTCATTGTCCCCGCACCTTTTTCATTATCATAAGCCTGCATAAGCATACAACCTTGGTCATTCCAAAATTGTTGCAAAGTAAGGATGATTTCCTGGAAAGTCAATTTTTTAGACATTGTTTACTCCTTTAGTTTTTATATTTCTTTTTCAATTAATTTCTGCTGAACAAACCAATTTAACAAGGGAAGAGTTTTATCTGTATTTGCCCATAAATGATAAGAATCGAAGACCGCTTGTACACTACCTAGATTTTCTACCAACTTATCTATTGTCAAAAAACTACGCCAGTATTCGTAAAAAATACTTGCATAGTTCTTATCATAAGTCGAAGAACCAAAATCATTCAATGAATGCCAACCATACTTCTTCTGAAAAAGTTCTACAAGAGATTGATTACAAATTTTTTCCGCTTGAAATTCCTCTTCTGTCAAGAAATACTTGCGACTAATATATTCAACCATCCCCTCTTCGAACCATATATAAGAGTCGTAACCATCAAAATCATCTAAAAAATGCTCCGACCAATGAGCTAACTCATGTCCTACAATCTGTAAGAGGAAATTTTCAGATAAAGAATGATAGTGACTTTCTATTGCTTGAGTTTGCTGAGAACACTCGTAGTCCATCAACTGATACAAATACAACTCTTTCCAAACAGCTAAATCAGGCGTCATAACCATTCGTCTATTATTTGTATAGGCTGGAACAGCACTTTCCCTAATAATCTGTGTAGCAGCATTAAAACTTGACCAAATAACGGCTTGCGGTAAATCACAGACTGCAAGTTCATTCTTTAAAAAAGATTGATAATCTTTCAACTTTTCAGTATTTCTTACTACAAAATCACGAAATGTAGCTAGTTGACTATCGTCTTTTACAAGATAAAGGTTTTCCACGTCTCTCCTTTCTTTCACATAATAGACTGAATAGCGAAAGAACCGCGTCCGACAATCCTAGGTTGATTTAACCTAGGGGCGTCAAAAACGCGGTTCCACCCTAATTTATTACTTCATTGTTTTTGAAAATACTACAGAAAGCGCCAGCTCTTTATTTTGTCCTACTTGGCTCCCACTATCCCAAGCTCGCTTGAAGAACGCCATAAGACTTTCTTTCCTGCTGACTATTATATCAAAAATTAGAACAATGTACAATTTTTTTATGATTTTCTAGAAATCCATATCATCAACTCGTGGAGCACCAGACTGAACAGCAATTGTTTTTAAGGTTTCACGTTCCTCACGATTCAGCTCAATTCCGAAACAATCAAGATTAGCCTGAATACGAGATGCTGTAACAGATTTCGGAAGGGGTAAAAATCCTTCTGCTAAGCTCCATGCCAAGGCTATCTGAGCAACAGACTTTCCGTGATTTTCAGCTATTTCTTGCACTTGCTTGTTATCAAACAGTTCTCCCTGACCAAAAGGACCCCAAGCTTCCAATAAAATTCCTTTTTCTCGACAGTAAGCTACGACTTCTTCTTGATATACACCTGGCGCCAAGCGGATTTGATTAACTGCAGGAACAATTTTTGCTGTTTCAAGCAATGCATCCAAATGCTTGGGAAGGAAATTACTAACTCCGATAGCACGGATTTTACCTTCATTATAGAGATCTTCCATAGCTCTCCAAACTTCCGCATTTCGAGTTTTCCATTGGTCATTCTCTCTAAGTGGTTTTGGATTTGGCCAATGAATCAAATACAAATCCAAATATTCCAATCCCAGCTTCTCTAAAGACTCTTCAAAAGCCTGACGAGCTTGCTCATAGTTGTGATTTGTATTCCAGAGTTTGCTGGTTACAAAAATTTCCTCCCTAGGAATCCCACTATCTTGAATAGCACGACCAACGCTTTCTTCGTTTTTATAGATGGCAGCCGTATCGATATGGTGATAGCCTGCCTTTAAAGCCTCCAAAACTGCTTGGTAGGCAATTTCTCCATTCTCAGCTTTCCAGGTTCCAAATCCTAGAACTGGAATTGTAACGCCATTGTTTAAAGTATAAGATTTCATTTTTTTCCTTTCTAAATTAGAAGAAAATCCAAAGAGCCAAATTTTCAAGGAAAACTTATCTCTTTAGATTTTGTGTATTATTGATTGCGGTCGTAGTAGAGCTGGTGGGCTTTAAGACGAGTATCTAACAAATCTGGAATTGTCACAAAGTCATAACCTTGACCTTTCAAATAGTCAATAACCTTCGGTAGAGCATTGACCGTCTCAGCATGGATATCATGCATGAGAATAATAGAACCATTCTTGACTTCGCGTTGAATTTCTGTCAAAATCGCTGCTTCATTTTTGTTCTTCCAGTCCAGACTATCCACATCCCACATAATAAAGCTCAAATCAAGGCCATTGCGAATGTCATCTGTAATGGCTCCATAAGGTGGACGCATGAGTTTAGAACTAGAGCCCAGCACCTTAGTTAGCGCATCCTCAGTATCAGTTATTTGTTTTTTGGCTTCGTCAAGCGAAAGTTTTGAAAGCACTGGATGGCTCCAACTATGGTTCCCAATGACATGACCATCTGCTTTCATGCGTTTCAAAATCTCTTCATTTCCAGAAACATTCTTACCTAGTACAAAGAAAGTTGCCTTAATACCATACTTAGAAAGAGTATCTAATGCTTGATTTGTCGTTGCAGGATTCGGTCCATCATCAAAAGTCAAGGCTACTACTTTACGATTTTTCTTTTCATAATAGGCCTTGTAAAGTTCGGCATCCTTATCTAATAGATAAGAGGACTGAATGACCTCAAAGAAACTAGATACTGGTAAGGCAATCTCATCTAGATTTTCCACTGCCTGACTTGGATAAAGGATAATTTGGCTATCCTTATAATCAAAGTTCCATGCAGACAGGTCTTGGTCAGAGAAGCCTTTAACAAGCAGATCAATCTTTTCTTGCTCCAATTTCTTATCCTGTAAGAAAGAGGTCATTTCTTTAATCAGCTGTTCTTTGGCTTTACTAGCATCTGAAAATAATTGATCAAGTGTAAAAGATTTACCATCTTCTGTCAAATGAACTTTTGCCAGACTAGTTTTTTCAGTCTCTTCAACTTTTGACGAAGTTAAATCATAGACTTGTTTCATCACACTTCGGTTGACAATCCCTTTTAAAGTCGAATCCTGTTTCTCCGTATAATAAAAAACCAGATTTTCCTTATCCTCTAGATTGTCTTTAATACCCTGTGTCATAATTCCCTTTATAGGCGAAATCACTTGCTCCCCTTGGAGAGGATAATAGGCAATTACTTCTGCTTGTCCCTTACGAAAATGATCCTTCTGATTTCCCTCACTCAATTGATCATCTTTCTCTTTTTTGAGCGATTCAATCTTTTGTTCAAAACTTTGTTTTGTGTATATTTTGTATCCAATTATTGAACCAAGGACACAAATACTTACTGAGAAGATAGCTACTAGGGCTATTAGACTCATTCTTATCTTATCGTGATTCTCACGCTTTGCTCTACTTTTATCCATAAGACCATCATATCAAATTCAAGCTATAATTTCAATGATTTTGGAGGAAATAGTATATTAAAAAAGAGGGGCAACCCCCTCTTAAAATCTTATTTGACTGCTTCTTTCAAAGCGTCTACCTTGTCCAAACGTTCCCATGGAAGATCAATATCTGTACGTCCCATGTGTCCATAAGCTGCTGTTTGACGGTAAATTGGACGCTTGAGGTCCAGCATTTGGATAATTCCTGCAGGGCGAAGGTCAAAGATTTGACGCGCTGCTTTTTCAAGCTTGCTTTCAGCTACTGTTCCTGTACCAAAGGTATCGATACGAACAGAAACGGGTTGCGCAACACCGATTGCGTATGCCAATTGCACTTCTGCCTTTTTAGCAAGACCCGCTGCAACGATATTCTTGGCAATATAGCGCGCAGCATAAGAGGCTGAACGGTCCACCTTAGTCGCATCTTTACCAGAGAAGGCACCACCACCATGACGAGAGTAGCCCCCATAAGTATCTACGATAATCTTACGACCAGTCAAACCTGAGTCCCCTTGAGGTCCACCGATTACAAAACGACCAGTAGGATTGATGAAGAATTTTGTTTGCTCATCCAAATAAGAAGCTGGAATAACCTCTTTGATAACCTTGTTAATGATATCATTGTGAATTTGTTCGTTGCTGACTTCTGGATCGTGCTGAGTTGAAATCACGACTGTGTCCACACGTACTGGACGGTCATTTTCATCATACTCAACTGTAACTTGTGACTTGGCATCTGGGCGAAGATAGCTAATTTCACTAGACTTACGAAGTTCTGCCAGACGACGAACCAATTTATGGCTGAGTGAAATTGGCAATGGCATGAGCTCTTCTGTTTCATCTACCGCAAATCCAAACATGAGTCCTTGGTCTCCAGCACCAATCAAGTCCAGCGGATCTTGGTCTGCATTCCCACGAACCTCCAAGGCTTCGTTGACACCTTGGGCAATGTCAGGAGATTGTTCCACCAAAGATGGGTGTACTCCCACCGTCTCCGCAGAAAAACCATATTCTGTATTGGTGTAGCCAATCTCTGCAATGGTATCACGAACTACACGGTTAATATCCACATAGGCATTTGTAGAAATTTCACCAAAAACGTGGACGGAACCAGTGTATACAGCTGTCTCAGCAGCAACGTGCGCCTCTGGATCCTTGGCTAAAATAGCATCCAAAATCGCATCTGAAATTTGGTCTGCAATCTTATCCGGATGCCCCTCAGATACAGATTCAGACGTGAATAATTTACGTTCTGACATAAAAATGTCCCCCCTTAAAAATAGTGTTATAGAGTTACAAAGTACTGATAGGTATTTTTATTCTATAAGAGTTACGACGCAAAAGAAATAAAAACGATACTTTTTTATTTCTGAAGCTAGTAAGGCGCATAGGATGACCGCACTATAGCGGCAACCGTATGGAGCCGTCATTCTTTGCGAGTTGCAAAGTACTGATAGGAAAACTCTTAGTAATAAATGCCTACCATCTTATCGGGACTATATAACTTTATCATTATACCATTTTTAAGTACAATTTGCAGTCTTTAATGTAGAGTTTTGGTTAAGATAGTTCGTTATCATAAATAAAAAAAAGTTGGAGCTCAGCACTCCAACAATTGCTATTAAAATGTTTGGCGTTTTGCTTTACGCTCTGCACGACCGCGAGCGCGATTTTCAGCGCGCTTGTTTTTCCGACGTTTTTCATCAACCGCCCATTGAATCTTCTTCTTATAACCTGGTTTGACTTTTTTCTTTTTCTTTTTAACCAAACCAATCATTTCGATATCAAGCTTATCTTGTTTTTTCTCACGGTTGGCACGACGATCACGGTCATAAGTATCTTGAAATTCCCCGTCTTTGACCATCTTAGGAGTAAACTTGATTCCTAATTTCTCCAACTCACGGATATCAGAGTCATCACTTGGCTGATATAGGGTAATAGCTGTACCTGGTAGGCCGTTGCGTCCAGTACGACCAACACGGTGCACGAAGAAGGATAAGTCTTGCGGAATGGCATCATTAATAACATGGCTGACACCTTCAATATCAATTCCACGCGCTGCCAAATCCGTTGCGACAATATACTCAAAATCCAGATTTTTCACCTGATTCATGATACGCTTGCGCTCACGAGGGGCAATATCTCCGTGAATCTTTGCCACCTTCAAACCTTGCGCAGTCAAGTAAGCATGCAATTCATCAGCCCGTGTTTTAGTGTTAACAAAAATCATTGCCAAATAAGGTTGCATCAACTGAGTCAGCTGGTAAATTTGAGCATTCTTGTCACGTCCCTTAGTAGAAATCAACCAATTATCAATAGTGTCAGAAATGACCGTTTTGGTCTTGATTTTCTCCATAACAGGATTTGATAAGTATTTTTTCAAGAATGGTTGCAACTTTTGTGGAATGGTCGCTGAGAAGACCATGAATTGCAAGTCTTTTGGAAGGCTGCCAGCAATCTTATCAACAGTTTCCAAGAATCCCATATCCAAGGTCATATCAGCCTCATCGACCACAAAGGTCTTAGCCTTGTGAATAGCTAAATCAGCAGATTTAACCAAGTCATAGATACGGCCTGGCGTACCGATAACAATATGAGGTTGGTTGCTTGCTAATTTCTCAATCTGGCGAGCCTTATCTGTCCCCCCCACATAATTAACCACACGAATTTCCACTTCTGAGTGGGCTGCAATCTGACGAGCTGCTTGGTAAATCTGAGTAGCCAACTCACGGCTCGGTGCCGTAATCACTGCTTGAACACTATCGCTGGTTTCATCTAATTGCTGGAAAATCGGCAATAGGAAAGTGTGAGTCTTACCCGAACCTGTTTTTGATTCTCCTACTAGGTCACGACCTGCCAAAACAATAGGAATCAACTTATCTTGCACCTCTGTTGGAGCTGTAAATTTCAGCTCCTCCAAGGCTTCTCTAATATAGTTTTTAAATTGAAATTTCGTAAATGACATAATATCCTCGATTCTATCTATCCTATCAATTATACCACATTTTACTCCATTTCAGTAATCTCACTTATTTAGGCTATTTCCAGTAGCTTCTCTAGTTAGAAAAAGGCTGGAATTTGTGAATCCCAACCTCTTTTCAGTCCTTATTTCCAGTTTAAAATAGCATTCAAGCCATAGTGATCACTCACTTGTGGACTCTTGTTACCATCAAATACGACATGTAAATATTCCACCTCTAACTCTTTGGTAGTAAAAACATAGTCGATTCGAAGGGGTTCTGTGTTCCCCTTCCAGCCATCAATTTCTGGTGGAACAGTATAGCTACCACTTTTCTCTTGAGCAACTTCAAATGCGTCTTGTAAGCCTAATGGACTAGCTAAAATAGCTTGGTAACCTTCCTGTCCAGCCGGATTGTTGAAATCTCCAGCTAGCAAAAGCGGCTTGTTCAATTCTTTCAAGACAGCCTCAAATCGTGTCCATTCTTCTTGGAAACCTTTATCCCACCAAGAAAGGTGGACACTTGCAACTGCAAGCTCCTTACCATCAACTACAGTTTCAGCCAAGGCAACACGACGAGTATGATAGTCTGTTGGATCATCCACATCTGAAACTAAAATTTCTCTGGCTTCAATAGGTGTTTTAGACAAGATAGCCACACCTTCGTGGTAGCGATCATAACCGATATGGTTATAGGCCCAAGTCCAGTAGTAATTTTTCCCTTGCTCAGACAACTTTTCAACCAAAAGTTTAACATAGTGATCTTGGTGAATAGGCTCAGCTGCTGGCAAAGCTTGATAAAGGTCATTAACCTCCACCTCTGGCGAAGTGATCTCCTGATTGATTTCTTGGAAACAAATCAAATCATAGTCCTTTTCAAGAATATCCTGAAGCAAAATCTGGAATTTTTCCTCTGCTTCTTTCTCCATCCAACTGTGAGTATTGAGTGTTAAAAATTTCATTCTTTTCTCCCAAAATAAGAGGTTGGAATACAGCTTCCAACCTCAAGTATATTACAATTCTACTTTAGCAACTGCTGTTTTAGCTGCAAGAGAACCTGTTTTTTCTAATTTAACTGATTTAATTGCATCACCATTTGTGAAGACAACTACTGTTGAAGTTTCACGTCCTGCTGCACGGATAGCATCCAAGTCAGCTGTAACAAGGAGATCACCTGCTGCAACTTTTTGTCCTTCAGCAACATGAACTGTAAATGGTTTACCTTCAAGACTTACTGTGTCCAAACCAATGTGAACCAATACTTCAAGACCTGGTTCAGTCACAAGACCAAGAGCATGTTTTGTTGGGAAGATGCTTGATACAGTACCTGAAACTGGAGATACAATGTTTCCATTTGCAGGTTCAACAGCAAATCCGTCACCCATCATTTTTTGAGCAAATACTGGATCTTTTACTTGTTCCAAAGCAACAACTTGACCATCAGCTACTGAGTATACTTCCTCAGTAAGACCTTTATAGTGAACTGTGTTTTGTTGTGCTTCTGTCATTTGACTTGGAAGAGTTTCAGGAATAACTTCACCTGAATCAAGGATATCTTGGATATCAGATTTCAATACGTCTGCTTTTGGACCGTAGATAGCTTGAACTCCTTGTCCTTTCATGACAAGACCCATAGCTCCTTCTGCTTTCCATTGTTCTGCATCACCGACTTTGTCAGCGTCTTTTACAGTTACACGAAGACGAGTCATACATGCGTCTACATCAACGATGTTTGCACGTCCACCAAGAAGGTTGATAATGTTTACAGCTTGAGAACCAGCTGCAACTTTCACTTCGCTGCTAGCTTCTTCTGAACCTTCAGCAGTTTCGTAGTTTCCGTTACGTCCTGGAGTTGCGTAGTTGAATTTTTGAATCATGAAGTTTGCGATAAAGTACATGATTACAGCAAAGAGAACAGTTACCCAAATGAAGTTAATGATATCCATACCGATACCAGCACTGATTGCAATAGGTGTACGAGTCAAGAACTCGATTGAACCGAATGAGTGCATACGTAGGTTTACGACGTCAGCCATAGCAAAGGCAGCACCTTGAACAAGTGAGTAAACAAGATACATAGGTGTTGCTACAAACATGAACATGTATTCGATTGGTTCAGTAACCCCTGTCAAGAATGTTGCAAGAGCTGTCGCAATCATCATACCTTTGTATTTGTGTTTCTTATCAGCATCAACATTACGGTAGATAGCTACAATCACACCCATCAAGATACCGAATGAACCGATCATTTGTCCAACTTTGAAACGAGCTGGGTGAACAGTATCTAACAATTGTTGGTAATGACTTGCATCTGTACCTTTAAGGTTAACAAGGTCTGTTACCCATGCAAGCCATAGTGGGTCTTGACCAAATACTTGAGTACCTTTAGCTGCACCTGTCAAAATCTCATAAGTACCACCAAGAGCTGTATAGTTCATTGGGATTGTCAACATGTGGTGAAGACCAAATGGCAAGAGCAAACGTTCCAAAGTACCATACAAGAATGGTGCAAGGATTGGAGCAGTTTCTTGTGAGTTAGCAATCCAGATACCAAAGCTATTGATACCTGTTTGAACTACTGGCCAGAATGCAGCAAGTAGAATTGCAGCGATTGCTGAACGAAGAATAACTACAAATGGTACGAAACGTTTCCCGTTGAAGAATGAAAGTGCATCAGGAAGTTTACGGAAATTGTAGTATTTGTTGTAAGCAGTTGCCCCTACAAAACCTGAGATAATCCCTACGAATACACCCATGTTCAAGGCTGGAGCTTCAAGAACACTGATAAAGTAATCAGCAACTTTGATTGAACCACCGAATAGAGTAGTTACCATAGCATCTGGATTTTTCAACATATCACCTGATACACCAAAGATTGTACCAGTAATACGGTTAATCAAGATGAAGGCAAGACCAGCGGCGAAAGCACCACCAGCACGTTCTTTAGCCCAGCTACCTCCAATGGCTAGGGCAAACAAAATGTGAAGGTTACCGATAACCCCCCAACCGATTTGCTCAAGAATTCCACCTGTGATTACAAGTGGTGCAAAGGTTGGGTTAATCATCACGATAGACTTACCGATTGAAATCATCAAACCAGCAGCCGGCATAACGGCGATAACCACCATCAAAGCCTTACCGAATTTTTGCCAAAATTCGAAAGACAAGACATTTTTGAATGTATCTTTCATCATTCAAATCTCCTTTATTTTTATTTAGGCAAACGTTTTACGAAAACGTTTGCACTTTCTATAATTCAATTATACCACTTTAATTTTTTTTGTAAAGGCTTTTATAAAAAAAAGTAGACTTTTTTCTAA
>NZ_JANCPG010000011.1:0-68822 GCF_024295905.1 Streptococcus sp. CF7_Ac1-12
AGAGTGGAATTCAGAAAAATATTTTTCATATCTATTGACTTTTAGGGGTGAAATTTGGTATTATAGTAGGCGGTATTGTTTACCCCATTTGAAAGGCCCCGGAACCTTCCAAATACTTTTCGATGGGAAGGAACACCCATCACCGTAAACAAAAATCGAACTATATATAGGAGAAATCATGAACAAAACAACATTTATGGCTAAACCAGGCCAAGTTGAACGTAAATGGTACGTAGTTGACGCAACTGATGTACCACTTGGACGTCTTTCTGCAGTAGTTGCTAGCGTACTTCGCGGAAAAAACAAACCAACATTTACACCACACACTGATACAGGTGACTTTGTGATTGTTATCAATGCTGAAAAAGTTAAATTGACTGGTAAAAAAGCAACTGATAAAATCTACTACACTCACTCAAACCACCCAGGTGGATTGAAACAAATCTCTGCAGGTGAACTTCGTTCTAAAAATGCAGTACGTTTGATCGAGAAATCAGTTAAAGGTATGCTTCCACACAATACTCTTGGACGCGCTCAAGGTATGAAGTTGAAAGTATTTGTTGGAGCTGAGCACACTCACGCTGCACAACAACCAGAAGTTCTTGACATTTCAGGACTTATCTAAGGAAAGGAACAATAAAGTATGTCACAAGCACAATATGCAGGTACTGGACGTCGTAAAAACGCTGTTGCACGCGTTCGCCTTGTTCCAGGAACTGGTAAAATCACTGTTAACAAAAAAGATGTTGAAGAGTACATCCCACACGCTGACCTTCGTCTTGTAATCAACCAACCATTCGCAGTTACTTCAACTGTAGGTTCATACGACGTTTTCGTTAACGTTGTAGGTGGTGGATATGCAGGTCAATCAGGAGCTATCCGTCACGGTATCGCTCGTGCCCTTCTTCAAGTAGACCCAGACTTCCGCGATTCATTGAAACGCGCAGGACTTCTTACACGTGACTCACGTAAAGTTGAACGTAAGAAACCAGGTCTTAAGAAAGCTCGTAAAGCATCACAATTCTCAAAACGTTAATTCGAAAGAATTACTATACTTCCAAAGAGCACCTTTCGGGGTGTTCTTTTTTCGATTTTCTTACTAAATTGAGGGATATAGAATAGAATTTTTTGGTAATAGTTGATGTTTTGGTATAATAGGATTATTCAAATAGTCTGAATATAGTAATAAGGAGGAAGTAATGGTTGATTTTTTTGCTGGTAAAATTGTTTATCTTGATGAGCAAGCCGTTTTTGACTTTTTAGAATTACATCAAAATGGAATACAATCTGATATCATAAAGCGTGTCTCCAAAAATATGGTTGAAGTAGATGCCGAGGGAAAGGTTGGTATGAACTTCTTTACTCGATTTAAGATAGGGCTCTCTGGCAATGCTTCATATCAACGAAGCGGTGTAGTAGAATCACAAATTACCTCTACATTGCTAAGTAATTTTAAAAAGTTTGTGACCAATAAAAATTCTTCAAAAGTGGAATGCTTAGATAATGTTAAGCTTTTTATTGAGAAAGACTCTCCCGCTTTTTACCGTAACATCACTCCTGTTCTTGATATGATTAGTGATATTACTAAAATGAGTAGTATTACAGATGATGATAAAAATAATTTTAAAGGTATTGAAATAAAGAATATTGAACGAACTTTGGACCGACTTTCTGGATATTATGAAATTAAGGGAATTAGTTCCGAGAGTAATGAAAGTGTTTTCAGATTCAATATATCGGGTCTACGTAATAATTATACGTTGAGTGACTTGACCAAGATGGATGTCAAACTTTATGGAATTAAGGTTGGAGAAGTAGATTCAATTGATTTAAGTTTTAATACAATGATAGATAGACTATCAAACCAGAGACAGTCACAATTAGGAGCTGACTTTGATGAAGAACAAAATAATGAGAAAATACCGATATATGATGTTCTAGTGGCAGGTGTATAATGGTAAGATTTAATATTTTTTTTGAGCCAGTTCAAAAGTTTAATGAAAGGGTCGCAAAATTAGATAACTATGTTTCATTTAATGAGGTTATTATAAATTGGACTAAAGATTCTACTATTATTGATATAATAAAACCTCTAATAGATAAAAAGAATTGTATTTTTAGAATGGATACCTACTCGCTTTCTGGGAGCCTAGTTTTTGAAAATATTGATTTATTAATCAAAATTTTTAATGATTCAGGAACTGAAGAAATATATCTTCATAATCCCCCTAAAAAATTCTTTAATTCATTAAAGCAACAAGTTAAATCAGAATTTTTAAATATTGAACAAAGTACTTTTGCAAAAATTAGTGAGGAGCAACTTAAAAGGATTTCTGAAGATTTAAATGAAAAAATAGTTGGTCAAGAAAAAGCTAAGAAAAGTTTATTAAGGAAATTGGTTACTCAGTTGGTGCGTACGAATGCGAAACCACTAGTATTAATGTTTTATGGTGAACCAGGAATAGGAAAAACTGAAACAGTAAAACAACTATCATTTACACTGTATGGAAATAACAATATTATTAGAGAACAAATGTCGATGGTTGGTGGTGAATCAAGTGTAAAATATTTTTAATCAACAAACCATAGCGAGGACTCATTTTCTAAAACATTACTAAACAGAGAATCTAATGTTATTTTGCTTGATGAGTTCGCTTTAGCTCCTGCATTTTTTCATAGCACCTTCTTTCAAATGTTTGATGAAGGCATTTATGAAGATCAAAATTATAAAGTAGATTTAAGTAACTCAATTATTATTTGCACTTCTAATTTTAAAAGTCGTTTAGAAATGGAAAAAAATATTGATATAGCATTATTGAGCCGATTTGATGGTTTTGTTAAATTTTCTCCACTATCTATTGATGAGAAAAAGCAAATTTTAAAATTGACGTATTCAAAAATTATTAGCTCTGAATATATAGATGAAAGGTATCAGGAATATCTAGATGAGGACAAGATATTAGCTTGTATTGAATCGCATCTAAACACCCTCCCTAATGTTAGAGCGATAAGGAAGTACGTTGAAGATGTTGTTGCGGATGAATTATTGGAGGTCATAATAAATGGTAAATCAAACTGATTAGGATAATAACTTTAGAGAACGATAAAGATTATGGAGTGGAGAATTTAAAATGAAAAAATTGAAAAAACTAACTTTTTATAAAACGATTTGGTTTTGGTTAACTATATGTTTATTGGTTTACATATTAAGACAATCTAAAGTGACAGTTGTTAAAATGTTTATTGATATCGTTTCTTATGTTTATCAGCAAGTCATAAGTGAACCGATTGCATTTTTGGCATTTCTTATCAGTATTATTACTGTATATATAGAAAGAATTAATGTTTTAAAAAAAGATAGAAGAGCTAAATTATCCATCTCCTATAAAAAAGAGGAGATGTCAGAAGTAAAAGCTGTATTCAACGGTGAGGAAAAGAAGATTGAGGTACCTAAGCTAAGAATATATGAAAATTCAGGAACCATAAAGTCTACTTACATATTCACACCTTATATTAAAAATAATGATGTAAAAAATGATACAATAGATGATAACTATTTTTCATTTAATGCAGTTCATATCCATCTTAATGAAAATAGTAATTTTTTCAATCCAGCCAGGCTACATTATAATAATTGTATTGCTCCCAGTTCGTTCATTTCGAATAATCCAAATGAAAATCAATCTCATTTTATTTTTTGTTTATTCGAAGGTGTAGATGGTTCTTATAAATTATTATTGCTTGTTTATTTAAAAAATGAAAATGGAAACTATGATCTTCAAGTTATTGATAGGGTAGACGCATTAAATAAAGGAGCGGTGTATTTGCAACATTACTATAATCAGTTTAAAAAGTGTGAAAAATATCTTTCTGAAAATAATATCATCGTCTCTTGAGTTAAATAAATAGACCTTTACAGTGAATATTAATCAAAAATGCCTCACTAATTAAGTGAAGCATTTTTGATTATATAGAAGATACTGCATAGTCTATTTTTAGCCTTATTGAAATGATTTCAGGTCATTTTAGTTTAATTTTGGGAATCAAGAAAGGCTTTAAATCAATATTTCTGACGTTAACAAGTCTAAAAAAATCTTGGAACAAGTTTTGCATGTTCATCATAATATTTTATAGATTCCTTTCATACCAAGGGTTTAGCCCCTGTTTCTTAAATTTTACTGCCCACTTCTGCCCAGAAATGAGTAGTGTAAAAATCTTAACTATTATACCATGTTTAGTTTGAATGACAAAGTGAGGTAGTGTAAAATAAGTTGTGTAAACACTAAAAGGAATAAATCCGTTATAGTAGAGTTGCGAAACATTACTAGAAAAAGATTTATTCCTATGACTCAGTTTTCGCATAACTACTTAACTTCCTAGTCCAAAAGCAAGATATTGATAATAACAGAAGGAGAAACTTTCTCTTTTTTAGTTCAACTTATTCAATTTTTTTATTAAATATTGTAATAGAAGGTCAAAAGATGTTGGTATCATGCTACACTAAAATAAATTAAAACAAAACCTTGTCAAACAAGGCTTGAAAAAAGCTCGTAAAGCATCACAATTCTCAAAACGTTAATCAATACGATTATATCAACGTTTACAGACATTCTAGAATTTTCTCTTGGATGTCTTTTTTGGTCTAAAAATCAAGAGTTTCCACCATTGATTTTTAGTCTAATATTAGTTAATCTTTTTAGGTCATAATAAAACACTCCTGTTCATAGTTTCACTAGATCTCAACAGGAGTGTTTTATTATGTTTCAATTTATGTGTTCAGTGCCTATCTACTTTTCTAGTAACCAATCTATGATATTTTTCTTCTCAATACCATTGTAATTGGCTGTTGGCTGAATCGTATCCATTGTTAATAGATATTTGGGGAATTGATCTTTAATGGCTTCTAGTGGTCTAAGTTCTCTTTCTAGTGTTTCTGGAGCAAGTGTTGTTTCACTGACTTGATAATAAGTGTAGTGACCAAGATCAGTTACAACAACAAAATCAACCTCATATTTATCTAAATTACCAACATATACTTGTGAATATCTACGTCTCAATTCTAAATATACCATATTTTCCAAGATATGCCCAATGTCTTCTTTGTGGTCTGGTAATAAGAGATGTCGTAAACCTAAATCAACGGGATAATATTTTTCTAAGCGTTGCAATAATGCTCTACCTTTTACATCAAAACGTGGAACGGAATAAAAAAGCAAACTATCTGTCAAAGTCGTCAAATAATTTTCCAAAGTATTATGGGAGATTGAAACGTTTTGGCTGACCAGGGTATTGCGAATCTTATTTGTTGATATTAAGCTACCTGTACTACTGAGAAGGGTTCGGACAATGCGTTCAATAATAGTAGGATTTGGATTTCCTAATCTAGTTACAATATCATTTAACAGTATTGAGTTATATATTCCTCTTAGATAATCAATTTTTTCAGCGTAAGATGATGTTTGCAATAAGTAAGGGAAAGCACTAAAGAGATAATTGTTAAAAATTTCTGTTGTATTCAGATTTTCTGTGAGAGATTGACCTGATAGATATTCTTCAAATGACAAAGGAAGAACCTCTATCTCAACATACCGACCAGTCAAGTTTGTTGCTAATTGGCTGCTCATAAAGTAGGCGTTTGATCCAGTCAAATAGAGGTCAACATTTGGTAGGATGAATAGACTATCTGCTACCAGTTCAAATTTCTCAACATGTTGAATTTCATCTAAAAAGATATAGTATGTTTTCTCGCTAACTAATTGATCTTTTATATAAGCGTATAATGTTTGAAAATGTCGGAGGTCATAGTAACTCAGATCCTCAAAATTGATGGATATGATTTGATCCTCGTCTACCCCAGTTGCTAGTAACTCCTCTTTATAGAGTTGAAAGAGAACAGATTTACCAGCTCGTCTAACTCCACTCACAACTTTGATGATTTGTCGGTCACGATGTCTTCTTAAAAAATCTAAATAATGTGGTCTTTTAATATAGTTCATAATAGATACCTCAAAGATAGTATAATACAAATAGACATTATTTTCAAATATTTAGAAATAAATTGGAATTTATTTTATTATTTCTAAACATTTAAAAATAATCTTTTTCTATAATCAAAAAATAGTCCATTTTGGTATGGCATGATAGTAAATCTTGTGAGGTTTTGTAGCAAGTATTCAAATAAAAAGCGCATACTATCAGGAATAAAAAACTTGATAGTATACGTTTTATCCTAGAAATATTTGCTGGCTGTTTTTCTCAAACTGACTTTTTAAGAAGTTACCTTATCAGCAATTTCAAATAAGTTTATGGAGCTATCTTTGGAAAAACTGTAGAATTTCAAAAATTACTACAGACCTTGAATTTTACTTATCATTTCAATGATTTAGATTGCTTACATTTTGTTTTGATAAGTTTTACGGTAATCTCCAGGAGAAAGTCCAGTTCTTTGTTTAAAAATTTTAGTAAAGTAAGAATAATTATCATACCCTACTTGACAAGACACTTGTGATATCGAGATATTTGTTTGAGATAGGAGAGATTTAGCAGCATTAATGCGCTTATCCGTTATATATTTAACAAGAGTTTCTCCAGTTTCTTTTTTAAAAATTCTAGCTAAATGATCTGCGCTGAGATAAACCATATCTGCTAATATAGAACGATTTATATCTTCATAGTAGTGATGATCTATGTATTCGACGATGCGTTGAATACTATTTTTTTGGTTTTCAATGTTTGTTGCAAATTTCTTAGCATGTGACCAGTAATAATCAAAGTAATCCTGGAAAGATTCAATTGAATGAAAGCGTCGTTGGAATAGGAAATCATGAGTGCTGTTTTGGAATAATTTATGAGCTGAAATTCCATTTTGATCTAGATATATTCCTATTTGTTGAGTCCAATCTAGTAAAATTTGTTGTAGTGTGAAAGTAGGAATTTGAGAATTATAAGCAAGTGAATTAATTTTTTCTCTTAATTCGTATTCACTTAAGCTATCTAAAAAAGTAATTGAAAGAGTTTCTGTTTTAAAGGAAGTTGGAAAACTATGTGGAACACATGTAATAGTATTCCAATAAGAAACATATTGTTCATTATAAGTGTAGAGTTCTTTGGTATGAAATAAAATATCGGATATTTTATGGCAACTCTTATATATAATGTTTGAGTATTTACTAAAGTTATTAGAAATTTGAGAATGAATCTCATATGCCAATTTGTCGCTACGTTTGGATGAGTCTACTCTAAAGAGACAAACATATTGATCAACCTGGCTTTCCATCTTGAATAGACTTATCAGCTTATAAGAAGGTTGTGAAATTCTTTGAAGTTCTCTTTTTAGTTGAGAAGTCCATGATGGAGTTTCTGCAGAATAATCTTCTTCATTAAGATTGATTGTTAAAACTGCAAGAAAAAAATACTGGTGTTTTTGAAGAATAAAATCTTGTTTGCTTGCTATATTTTCTAGCTCATCAATGCGAGAAATTTGAGGTTTTCTAAGGTAATCATACCAGAAGTTATCTTCTATTTGTAAAAGTGCATCATTTTTTCCGTTTAAGTTATGATTCTCAATTTTACTAATGGCTTTTTGAATAATAAATTCTAATTTTTCAAAGTTAATGGGTTTTAGATAGTATTCAAAGCTTTGCAATTCAATTGCTTTTTGAGCATAGTTGAAGTCGGCGTAATTGGTTAAAAAAATTGTTTTTATATCATATTTTTCATTTCTAATCCACGATAAGAGTTCGAGGCCACTACCTTGAGGCATTTCTATATCGCTTATCATGAGATCAATAGGATTCTCTCTAATAATATTTTGAGCTTGAGTGAGGCTATAGGCAACATAAACAATGTCAATGTGTAGTTTATCCCAATTTATTTTCTCTCGTAAAGCCTCAATGATAAAGCGATCGTCATCAACTAATAAGATGTTCATTATAACCTCCGTCTATAATCTTGTATGGAATAAGTAAAAGAATTTTAGCCCCACCTTCTTCATTATTTTCAAATGCAATACTATAGTCATTAGGATAGAGAAGATTTAAACGTTCGATGGTGTTTGTGATCCCAATATGATGTCCATCTTCTGTTATTAGAGACTGTTTCTGATTTAGTTTTGATAAAATTTCTTCAGAGAAACCTGGACCATTATCCTCGATACAAATATGAATGTAATCTGAGTCCTCAGTTTGTACTTTTTTTATTGATAATAAAATTGTAAATAAATCCTGAAATGAAAAACCGTGTTTGATTGTGTTTTCAATAAATGTTTGTAAAAGTAATGATGGGACAAGAGTATTTTGTAGGTCATCATTGTAGTTTAGTGAAAAGTAGATGCTATTTCCATATCGAATTCGTTGTATTTCTAAATAATCTTTAATATGCTGAACTTCATCTTTAAGTTCTGAAAAATCTTGATTAGCCATAAATAAATGACGGAGATAATTTGAAGTTAGGATAGTTAATTCTTCAATTTCCTTGTAGTTTTTTGTTTGAAGCATACTATGAATCATTGATAACATATTTAAGTAGAAATGCGGACGAATTTGGTTCTTAAGATAATTAAGCTCAATCTTCTTAAGTTCTAGTTGTGAATGGTATTCCCGTATTTTTAATTCTTGCATATCAAATATTACTTTATTAAGTTTATCATTTGCCTTATCAATTTCTAGTATACCTTCAGATATAAAAAATTCAGAAGGGGGGATGGAGTCTCCGAGTTGAGAGAGTCGTTCAGTGAGTCTTGTTATAGGTTTAATCATCCACTGACGAATATACAGGATAATGATGATTGATAAAATGGTGATAATGATAGGAACAGCTGATAAAAATACTTCTAAGAGTGTGATATTTCTAAAGACTTCGGCATAATCGACTAAAACATAAATATCGAAAGGTAAATGCGTTTTTTCATTCTGAGCATGAATTAGGTAGTTTTCGGAGGGAATATTGTTAGGCTCTTTTAGGGAAAGTTTACCATTATTTCCAATATTAAGTTTGCTTAGAGGTTTTAGGATATCTTCTGAAGATATGACGGCATAAATGATTTTTCCTTCGTAATGAACAGATTTAACTAAGTATTCGCTGTTTTTAGTAGTTACATTTTTCCATTTACGGTCACTTATATCACTACGCAATGATTTTAGATTTGATTTTAATAGTAGATAATCTTCATATGGAATATAAAGATTGGAGACATTTATAAAATGATCAGTACTATCGGTTTCTAATAAGAATGTCATATGAGTTTCATTTTGATATTCAAACTCTGTAAAGCTAGTTTGAACTTTTTTAAGATTTTCTTGATACTCAAGAAACGTTTGTACATGATTTAATTTCTCTAAAGATTCATTATGCGTTATTGTTGAGTACATAAAGCGTTCTACAGAATGCAATTTTTCATTAACAGAGTCAGCATAAATTTCAATTGAACTACGTAGGTGTACTATATTTTGGTTTTTAATAAAATTTCTGGTTATGTTACTCATAGCAATATTGATTAAAATATTTATCAATAGTAGTACAAGTAGGAGTTTAAAGAAAAAATGAATGGAATGTTTTTTTGATAAGTCGTGATTTAATTTCATATACTATTCTCCTATTAAAATTATAGCACTTTGAAAATATGATATCATGTAACAAAACAGATATGTTTTATCAAGATGTCGGAAAAGTAATAGTTTTTAAAATTAAAAAACTGAAAAATTGATAAACCTAGTCCAAAAAGTTCTATTAAGGGAATTCTATATGGTGTAAAATAATCGTAGAAAATCAGATGGGAGGAAAAACATGAAAGTAGCATCTCAACTTCATAAAATAAAATTAAAGCATAGTATTCCGTTATATATATTACTTTTTCCTTCAATATTGCTATTAATTTTATTTTCCTATATTCCCATGTTGGGACTAATTATTGCATTTAAAGACTATTCACCAGCCAATGGTATCTTTGCTAGTCAGTGGGTAGGATTTAAGTACTTTACTCAATTTTTCTCATCATTCCAATTCGGGACAACTATGTTCAATACATTAAAAATTTCACTTTATAGTATTGTAGTAGGATTCCCCTTGCCTATTATACTAGCTATAATCAGTAATCAGTTAAGAGTTGGGAAATTTAGAAAAATATTTCAAGTGACAACTTACTTACCTCATTTTATCTCTACAATGGTTATGTGTGGGATGATTATCTTATTTTTATCTCCTACTAGTGGTTTGTTAGCAAATGTATTTAAGTCTGTTGGAATTACTATTCCAGATTTTTTATCAAAACCTACTAGTTTTGCAGGTGTTTATGTTTGGAGTGATGTATGGCAACATATTGGTTGGGATAGTATTATTTATCTGGCAGCGCTTTCTGCAATTGATCCTACATATTATGAGGCTGCAACTATGGATGGCGCTTCTAGATTACAAAAAATTCGGCATATAGAATTACCATTGCTTTTGCCGACTGCTATGATTCTATTAATATTAAGAGCAGGTAGTTTATTAAGTGTAGGTTTTGAGAAAGTGTTACTACTACAGAATCCTCTTAATTTAGCAGGAAGTGAGATAATTTCGACCTATGTTTATAAAGTTGGTATGGTGAACTTTCAGTATAGTTATTCGACAGCTATAGGGTTATTTAACACGGTAGTTAATCTAATAATTTTGTTATCTGTTAACTGGTTCTCAAAAAGATATACCAGAACGGGTCTTTTTTAAAGGAAGGAGTGCTCAAGGTGAAATGGTTTCATAAATCAAGAAAAACGAACTCTGAATTATTATTTGATATAGTTACCTATGGTTTAGCAATTTTCCTTATCCTGTTAATTGTTTATCCGTTATGGTTTGTAGTGATTGCATCTTTTAGTAATCCTTCAGATGTTGCAAATGGGAAGGTATGGTTTATTCCTAGAGAATGGAAATTAGATGGATATTTACGTCTTATTCAACAACCTTTATTTTTGCGTAGCTATCTAAATACCATTTTATATACTGTTGTTGGTACCTTAGTTGCTTTAGTAGTCAATATTCCAGCTGGTTATGCTTTATCTAGAAAAGAATTAGTTGGTAGAAAGTGGATGAGCATTCTATACATAATCCCTATGTTTGTATCAGGTGGTTTGATTCCTACCTACTTAACAGTAAAGAATGTTGGCCTAATTGATACATTTTGGGTAATGGTAATACCTTTTGCAGTTTCATCATACAATATTATTGTTGCTAGAACTTTCTTTAATAATAGTATTCCAGATGGGATGTGGGAGGCTGCGCAAATTGATGGCTGTGGTACAATTCGTTATTTTATTAAGATAGTCGTTCCTTTATCAAAAGCTATTATAGCAGTTATTGGACTTTGGACTGCAGTTGGTATTTGGAATTCGTGGTTTAATGCTTTAATTTATTTAACGAATGAAAATTTACAACCATTGCAATTAATTTTACGACGTTTACTAATTAGTAATCAAATGTTACAATCGCAAGCAACAGGAGAAGTTGCATCAGATCTTCGTATCAAAGCCGATATGATGAAATATGCAGCAATTGTTATTTCAACCGCTCCGATAATGTTGCTATATCCCTTTGTTCAAAAATATTTTAATCAAGGCGTAATGATTGGCGCGTTGAAGGAATAGGAGAAAAACATGAAAAATAAATCATTTACATATTTGTTCTTAGGAACCGTTACACTTGCTGGCTTAACAGCCTGTGCAAATTCCAATAATGCGAATAAGGACGATAAGTCTGGAGAAGATTCTTATAAAATCACAACTGTTCGTTGGTCTGACTGGGGAGAAGATTATCACAAAGGTTTTCTAACAGATTCTGCCAAGGAATCAGGTATCGATGTTAAATGGGATACACTTGTAGCCGCAGATTGGGCAGATAAGAAATCTGTTTTGGTTGCTAGTGGAGATTTACCAGATGCATTTTTAGGTTCAAATGCTTTTACAGATTCAGAAATTGCTCAGAACCAATCTTTATTTATTCCATTGGAAGATTTAATCAAAGAAAACATGCCAAATTTAACTAAGGCTATGGAGAAAGAACCTAAGATTAAAGCTATGATTACTTCACCAGATGGTCATATCTACAGTCTACCTAAAAAATTACCGATGCGTCCTACTGTAGCTAATCAGCTATTTATTAATAAAAAGTGGCTGGATAATTTAGGATTAAAGGTTCCAGAAACTTATGATGATTTAGTAAAAGTACTACAAGAATTTAAGGATAAAGATGCGAACGGAAATGGAGACGCTTCTGATGAAATTCCATTCGGAGCAGGAAACTTTGATCCAACATTCTCATATATTCTTCCGTTCAATAATCGTTTAGGGGCAGATAATACATATGAAATGTCTGTAAAAGATGGAAAACCAGTCTACCTTCGTACAGAAGAAAGTTATAAACAAGGGATTGCAGCAATGCACGAATCTTATAAAAAAGGTTTGATTGATCCGGAAATCTTTACAGAAGATACCTCTATGAGTGTAGCAAAACGTATGGATAAGGGAGTATCTAGAGTAGGTGTTTCTAGTGGTTGGACAGCAGATGCAACGTTTGGCTTACATTCAAGTGAATATATTGCTCTACCTGCTTTAAAAGGTATGGATGGTAAACAATATGTCTTTTCTGATCCAGATCATTACAACTATGGTCGAAATGAAATTTTGATTACAAATAAGAGCAAAAACCCTGCTAAATTATTGAAATGGTTGGATAAATTATATACAGATGAAGCAAGTATTCAGAATTTCTATGGATCATTTGGAATAGCTACTGAAAAGAATGGTGATAAGTTTAAAGTGTTACCTCCTAAAGATGGTAAATCAGCCGATGAGTATGCATGGATTAATTCACTTCGAGATTTTGGACCTAAATACGTAAGCGATGATATCAATAGTCGCGTAGAAATCGATCAAACACAAGGTGATGGATTGAAATTGAAGATGGACCAAGATTTGAAACAATTTGCGTTGCCAGCTTACCCTAATGTGATTTATTCACAAGAAGAGCTTAACAAATTATCATCAATCTATGTGAGTATTGAATCTTATGTCAAACAACAAGCATCTAAATGGGTAGTTGAAGGTGGCATAGAAAAAGAATGGGACTCATACAAAGAAACTCTTAAGAATATGGGATTGGACGAATTTATGAAGATTCAACAGGAAGCATATAATCGTTACCAAAAAGAAGTAAAAGAGTAATACTTTATATGAACTCTTGGTTGTATAAACAAGGGACTAGCTAATTACAGGAAGCGAGACTGATAACATCAAATTATCTCGCTTCCTTTATTCTAATTTTTAAAGAAATTTGGAAATGTTTTTTAAATAATTTAGGTAATATTTTTGTGCAACTGACATTCTAAAATATAGAGTTAAGACGATTGATTTCATGGGGAATATATTATGCAAAAATTATTTTCATTAGATGGAAAAGTGGTTAGAATTTTAACTTTTTTGACAGATTTAATTATTTTAAATACTCTATTTATTGTTAGTTGTATTCCAATAGTTACAATTGGGGCATCACTAACTTCTCTTACGACAATGTGGTATCGTATTTTAAAAGGTAAAGATACCGATATTACTTATCATTATTTTCGGATCTTTAGACAAAATTTTAAACAATCAACTTTTATTTGGTTGTTTATCCTCCTAATAGAATTACTTTTATATGTGAACTATTGTCTTTGGGGCTATTCAAGTTTATTTTCAGAGTATAGTTTATTGTTAGTGTTGCCCTTTTTATTTGTTATAATACTTTTTATGAGTGTTGTTTTTCCCTATATTGGTCTATTTAAAGATAATCTAAAAAATAGTATTGTAAATAGCGTATTAATTTGTATTTTAAATCCAATGCAAGCTATCATTTTGGTTTTATTTAATATTTCTGTACTGTATATGAGTTTTAGTAGTCCAGAACGAGTTTTAACAGCTATTTACGTATTTACATTTGGAGGATTTGCTTTTTGTGGATTGATGAATGTAATGGTAACGAATAAAATGTTTGATAAAGTAAAGAGATTTAATAAGAGGAGGGAAACAAATTGAAAATTTTTAAGGGAGAGTTTTATCGAATCTCTGTATTAACAGACAAGTTAGTAAGGTTAGAATACTCTCAAACTGGAAGTTTTGAGGATAGAACGACACAACTTATCTATAATAGAGATTTTGGCCAAGTTTCGTTAGATTATATCGAGACATCAAACGTACTAGATATTATGACGGACTATTTTCATTTGCACTTTAATAAAGGAGAATTTAACGCCGAAAATTTATTTATAGAATTAAAAGGAAATTTTGCCGTATATGGTAGTCGCTGGTATTTTGGTGAATCTATTGAAACGTTAAAAGGAACAGCTCGGACTCTTGATAAGGCAGACGGCGCAATCCCATTAGAAGATGGAATTATTAGTCGAAATGGCATTGCCTTACTGGATGATTCTCAAGGATTTATTTGGGATGAACAATCTGGTTATATTGAGAGAGAAAATCAAATTGACCTCTATTTCTTTGCCTATGGGCATGATTATAGAGGAGCAATCAGAGACTTTTACCATTTGACTGGTTCAACACCCTTGTTGCCAAGATATGCTTTAGGCAATTGGTGGAGTAGGTATTGGCCTTATACGTCGGATGAATACTTGAATTTAATAGACAGATTTAAAACAGAGAAAATTCCATTATCTATCGGTGTTTTAGATATGGATTGGCATATAACTGACATTCCAACTCGTTTTGGAAGTGGTTGGACAGGCTATAGTTGGAATAGAAACTTAATACCAAATCCAGAACAGTTATTGCAACAACTTCATGATAGAAAGTTAAAACTCTCCTTAAATGTCCACCCTGCTGATGGTATACGGGCTTATGAGGAAGCTTATCCTCGAGTCGCCAAACGATTGGGATTAAATGTAGAACTAGAAGAACCAGCCATTTTTGATTTTTTCAATCCATCCTTTAGGGAAGCCTACTTTAAAGATGTTCATTATGAGCTAGAAAAGCAAGGAGTAGATTTTTGGTGGATTGACTGGCAACAAGGGACACAAGGCATGTTGGATCCACTATGGCTTTTAAACCATTATCACTATCAGGATAGTTGTAAACATTCAGAAGGTGGCTTGATTTTATCAAGATATGCAGGTCCTGGTAGTCACCGCTACCCTGTTGGTTTTTCAGGGGACACTATTATTAGTTGGAATTCCTTAAGATTTCAACCTTATTTTACAGCGACAGCATCTAATATCGGTTATAGTTGGTGGAGTCATGATATCGGTGGACACATGTTGGGGGATTATGACGAAGAGCTACAAACTAGATGGCTACAGTTTGGTGTTTTTAGTCCGATTACTCGATTACATAGTTCTAGAAGTCCTTTCAATAGTAAAGAACCTTGGTTTTTTTCAGAAACAACATCTAAGATTATGAAGAATTACCTTCGTTTGAGACATCAGATGATTCCATATCTATACACCATGAATGTAAAGACACATGAGGAAGGCGCCCCATTAATCAGCCCAATGTACTATTTCTACCCAGAGAATGATGAGAGCTATAATGTTCCAAACCAATACTTTTTTGGAACAGAACTGATGGTGGCTCCCGTTGTAGAAAAGATGGATTTGGCATTCCAATCTGCAAAAGTAGATGTATGGTTCCCTGAAGGTGAATGGTATGACTTCTTTTCAGAGAAAAAATATACAGGTGGTGTGAAGTTGAGTGTTTATAGAGACATTTCGACGATACCTGTGTTTGCAAAAAGTGGTGCAATCATTCCCTTGGTTGGTTCTGAGATAGATATGGGTGTTGATTTACCTGAAGTTGTAGATTGGTATGTATTCCCAGGCAAACAACATTCTTTTGAAATGATTGAAGACCAAAATGGTCAAAGATATAAAACAAGATTATCAATTGATTGGGAAATGGGAATGGTAGAGTTAGCATTGCAAGGAGATTCTAGTATCGTTCCAAGCAATAGAAGGCATAGAATTCATTTTAAAGGAACGAATGTGTCTATCATTGAATTGCCAAATAAGAATGATACAGCTAGATTTGAATGCAAAGAAAATAAAATGCCATATCTAAATGATGAAGTTTTTAGACTACTAAAGACGGCTTCTCTTCCATATGAATTAAAAGATAGATTGTTAAATCAATCCATCAATGCGAAAAACTCTCATGAGTTAATGAATATCTTGCATCATCAGGATAAGGAATTGAGAGGGCGTTTGTTGGAAATGATATTTACTAGCGAAAACTAATTGAGACATTTCGTACACAATTTCTATTATTTAATGTGTAACAGTTTTACATCTCTATGCTTATTGACTTGTATTTTAGTAATTACAAGTTTGGCATAGGGATGTTTTTTGTTTACTGGAGAGGATAAGTGGCTCTTTGTCAACTGTAGTGGGGTGAAGAAAAGCTAAGCTTGAGAAAGGACACATTTCGTCCTTTCCTTTTATTTGAAAAAGACAGTAAAAAAGCGCAAAAAAACACTTCCTGTGCTATGCTGCAATTGAAATTTTTTTAGTTTTGGTGTTAGAACTGTTTCCTCAGTCCTAGCGCCTTTTCTTTTTGATAAAAATCAAGAGTTCATACTTAGCCCTTTTTGCTTTTGAATGTATTCAAAAATGGAACACTGATGTTAGATAATATAATTTTATAGATAAGCATGCCACTAATTTGCTAAATCAGTAATTAGATCTCTATCTGATATTTTTTAATTGAGGATAAAGTAGGAACTTATCTAAATAGATTTTTCAGAAAATTTTCTAAAAAAACATAATTTGTTTGACATTCGTTTGAAAATTCTGTAAAATGATTTATTATGTTTCAAAGGAGAATATATATGGAAAAACAGAAAACATTTTTTGGACATCCTATGGGCTTGTCCACCCTCTTCTTTACAGAAATGTGGGAACGCTTTTCTTACTATGGGATGCGAGCTATCCTACTTTACTATATGTACTATAGTGTGCAAGATGGTGGATTGGGAATGGATAAGACCACAGCTGCATCGGTTATGGCGATTTATGGCTCGCTGGTATTTTTGTCTTCGGTTGTCGGTGGTTTTGTCAGTGACCGTATTTTAGGAAGCCGTAAGACCGTCTTTTACGGTGGGATTCTGATTATGCTAGGGCATATTGCTTTGGCAACACCTTTTGGACAAGTGGCTCTCTATCTTTCTATTGCCTTGATTATCTTTGGTACTGGATTTTTAAAACCCAATATCTCAGATATGGTTGGGGGAATTTATGAGAAAGAGGATGATAGACGGGATGCAGGATTTAGTATCTTTGTCTTTGGTATTAACTTAGGTGCCTTCGTTGCCCCTTATCTAGTGGGTTATCTAGGTCAGGAAGTCAATTTCCATCTAGGTTTCTCATTAGCTGCCATTGGGATGTTCTTTGGTCTGGTGAAATATGTTTTAGATGGGAAGAAATACCTGCCTGAATCAAGTCTTTACCCCACTGATCCACTTTCACAGAAGGAGCAGCAGACCTTGATTAAACGCTTGCTGATTACACTTGTCATGGTTATTCTGGTGGTTCTAGGTTTAGTCTTTACTCACCAATTTAACGTGGATATGATTGTTAATATCTTTACAGTGATTGCGGTAATCATTCCAATCTACTATTTCTTCAAAATTTTATCTAGTCAGAAAATAACTGCTACTGAGAGATCCCGAGTATTTGCCTACATTCCTCTATTTATCGCCGGAGTACTTTTCTGGTCTATTGAGGAGCAGGGTTCTGTTGTTCTTGCTCTATTTGCGGATGATCAGACTCGACTTTACTTTAATGCATTTGGAAATCAGATTCAGTTCCCATCTAGTTTTTTCCAAAGTATCAATCCACTTTTCATCATGATTTATGTGCCGATTTTTGCGTGGTTGTGGGGGAAAATGGGTAAAAAGCAACCATCCTCTGCTAAGAAATTTGCTTACGGTTTATTTGCTGCAGGTTTATCCTTCTTGTGGATGATGTTACCAGGGATGCTCTTTGGGACAGATGTTAAGGTCAGTCCTCTCTGGTTGATTATGAGTTGGGCTATTGTGATTGTAGGGGAAATGCTGATTTCGCCTATTGGTCTATCAGTCACTACTAAGCTAGCACCAAAATCCTTCCAAGCACAAATGATGTCTATCTGGTTCTTGAGTAATGCAGCTGCCCAAGCTATCAATGCTCAAATTGTAAAATTTTATACAAGCGAAACTGAAGTGGCTTACTATGGAATTGTTGGAGGAATTACGATTGTATTCGGTATTATCTTACTCTTCTACGTTCCACGTATTGAAAAACTAATGTCTGGTATCAAATAGAGAAAAACTGGAATTTCTGTAGGAATTTTAAAAGTTAGATCAATTATTTATTCATGGGATTTAGTTCTGTATGGTACAGGGCTAAGTCCTTTTAGTTTGATTAATACTCTTCGAGAATCTCTTCAAACCGCGTCAACGTCGCCTTGCCGTACTCAAGTACAGCTTGCGGCTAGTTTCCTAGTTTGCTCTTTGATTTTCATTGAGTATAAAACTCACGATGTTTCTGCTTTTCCTAGTGGACATTTGTCTACTTTTTTTATATAATAAAACTAAACCATATTGGTTGAGTTTTAAAAATCTGGATTCAAGCATCGATTAGTCTTTCTAAGGGAGATAATGTCCATTAAAGTATCATAATAGGAGGTGAAGTATGTATCAGCCAGAAAAATTAAAGGCTCGGAGGAAAGAGTTAAAACTGACACAGAAGGAAATTGCAGAGCAACTTGGGATTAGTTTTCAGGCTTACTCGGCTTGGGAACGTGGAGTCAAGGAACCGTCCAAGGAGAAGGTGTTCCAGCTAGAGAATATTTTAAAAGTACCAAAAGGATATTTTACTCAGATCGAGATTGTCCGTCTCTACCATAGCCTCTCCAAGCAAGGGAAGGAGAAGGTTGTTCTCTATGCTCGCAACCTGGTTCAAGAGGAACAGGCTCAGAAAGTGACATCTATGCCAGAGCGTCTCTACGAGTACCGTGTCTACGAACGCATGTCTGCGGGAATCGGAGCTTCGGTCTACGATGATCAGAATTTTGATACGGTTTACTTTAATGAGGAGTTGGCCCATGATTTTGCATCCTGGGTATCTGGGGACTCTATGGAACCTAAATATCAAAATGGTTCAGTGGCACTGATTCGAGAGACAGGATTTGACTATGATGGGGCGGTCTATGCAGTGGTTTGCAACAACCAGACCTATATCAAACGGGTCTATCGAGAGGAAGATGGCTTGCGTCTGGTCTCTATCAATCCTAAATACAAGGATATTTTTATCTCCTATGAGGAAGATCCTCGGATTGTGGGGATTATTGTTGGGAACTTTGTGCCAATGGAGGGCTAGCCTATGGGCTATTTTGATTATTCCAGAGAGCCCAAAAGTGACATTGCCTTTGTCGATATGAAATCCTTTTATGCCAGTGTTGAGTGTGTGAAAAGGGGCTTGCATCCGCTGAAGACCTCACTTTGTGTCATGAGTCGCGCGGATAATTCGACCGGTCTTATCCTTGCCTCTTCTCCCTTGTTTAAGAAGATTTTTGGCAAGTCAAATGTTGGTCGGGCCTATGATTTGCCTTTTGACATCAAAACACGTAAATTTTCCTATTACAATGCTCGAAAGCAAGGGTTGCCGACCGACTCAGACTATATTCGCTACATCGAAGATTGGGCTCAGGTGACCTTGATTGTGCCTCCTAGGATGGATGAATACATCGCAGTCAATATGAAAATCCAGCGAATCTTTCAAAACTATGGCAGCCCAGATGATATTTATCCCTACTCGATTGATGAGGGCTTTATTGACTTGACTAGTTCGCTTAACTATTTCATCCCAGATAAGAGTCTATCCCGTAAAGACAAGTTGGATCTGCTTTCTGCTCGTATTCAGAGGGATATTTGGAGGCAGACAGGGATCTACTCTACAGTGGGCATGTCAAATGCCAATCCTTTACTGGCCAAGTTGGCTCTGGATAATGAGGCCAAGCACACTCCGACCATGAGGGCCAACTGGTCTTACCAGGATGTGGAAGAGAAGGTCTGGTCCATTCCCAAGATGACAGACTTTTGGGGGATTGGCAGGCGAATGGAGAAACGCTTGCATGCTCTGGGGATTTTTTCCATCAAGGAATTGGCAACCAGCAATCCCGACCAGCTAAAGAAAGTTCTGGGTCAGGCTGGTCTTCGTTTGTGGTTTCATGCTAACGGGATTGATGAAAGTAATGTTCATAAGCCCTATAAAGCCAAATCCAAGGGCTTGGGGAATTCTCAAATTTTGCCGAAAGATTACGTGAAGCTACGAGATATTGAAATTATTCTCCGGGAAATGGCTGAGCAGGTAGCTATTAGACTAAGAAGGGCGGGTAAGAAAACAACTCTTGTTTCTATCTATCTTGGTTTCTCTAAACAGGAGGTCAGGCCGTCTATTCACACACAAATGAAGGTCGAGCCTACCAATAATACATCTGTCTTAACGGATTATGTTTTGAAGTTATTTCATAACAAATATACTTCAGGAGCGGTCAGAAGTGTCGGAGTAAACTATGCAGGATTTGTGGACGAGTCCTTCGGCTTGATCTCTCTCTTTGATGATGTTGACAAGTTAGAAAAAGATGAAAGGCTCCAGACGGCTATTGACTCTATTCGGGAACAATTTGGTTTCACTTCACTCTTAAAAGCCAATGCACTGGAAGAAGCCTCTAGGAGTCTTGCCAGAAGCAAGCTGATTGGGGGACATTCTGCTGGAGGATTAGATGGATTAAAATGATTGATCGTTCTTATTTACCCTTTCAATCCGCGCGAGATTATCAAGATCCAGGTATGCAGAAGTGGATGGGATTTTACCTCTCAGAACACACTAGTTCGCTCAGTGAAGAAAAAAACCGTGTTGATTTTTCGATAGATTTGGACCCAGTTGAGAAGCTACACTTGCTTTCTCAGCTTTATGTTGGCCAACTGAAGGGAAGTTTTGTGGTCAAGGAAAAGAATCAGAAAACCACGATCATCGGTGAGGTGAGAGAATTATCACATCAGACTCTATCTATTAGGACAAACGAGGGATATAGGTTGATAGAGGTTGCAGATATCCTAGAAATTCGGCTGTGGGAGGAGGGAGTGTATGACTAGAAAAGAGCTGTATGAAAACAAACTACAGATGGATTATTTTTCAGATAACTATATTCGTTTCGAAGAGGATTTCCAAAAATATTCTGCCATGAATGTGCCCTTGACTTTCTTGATTGATGACATCCTACGAACTATGGCGATGAATCAGAAGAACTACTTTGTCTTAAACAAGGAAAATACTAAGGATGGGCGGGAGCATCGCTTTTATTTTAGGGTAGTAACGGAAAAAGAGTGTCCTAGAAATAGAACCTATGTATATGCTGGGGTTAAAAATAGTAGTCAGTAGAGGCTTATCTGCTGTAAAATGTATCATTTTTATAACACTTCATGTTTCATATCATGGGGTGTTTTTCTTTTTAAGTCAAAGCCAATCAAAAAATCTCACTATTCATTAGGCTGAAGGAGACCTAATCATAGTGAGATTGTGAATTATAGTAGATTTTGTATGGTCTCTTCAATTTGTTTAGGGTCTGTTTTTGAAGAGAAGCGTTCAAAGACCTGCCCATCACGACCGATGAGAAACTTAGCGAAATTCCATTCGATTCGTTTTCCTAGTGGGCCAGATTTCTGGTCTTTCAACCAAACATAGAGGGGATCTGCTTCCTTACCGTTGACCTTAATCTTGGCAAAACGTGGGAAGCTGGTTTGATAATGTAGGCTACAGAAGGCGTTGATTTCCTCTGCGCTGCCTGGTGCTTGTCCCATAAACTGGTTGCAAGGGAAGTCTAAAATCTCAAAACCTTGTTCTTGATAGCGATCATAGAGTTCTTGAAGTCCTTGGTACTGGGGCGTTAAACCACATCCAGTAGCAGTATTGACAATCAAGAGAACTTTCCCACGATAGGCATCTAGGGAAATCGTTTGGTTATCTTGGCTCAATACTGAAAAATCGTATAGTGAAGTCATTGCTTGCTTTTCTCCTTCTGTTTGGTATTTTTAGGAGTTTTCTCCTCCTGTAGTGATAGAAATCCGTAGGTCAGGGTTCCAAAAATGCTACCGATAATGAGGCCATACATCAGGAAAGGACCACTTTTATCGAATTGCATGAGCAACTTCACAAAATCTGAAAGGGGCATCTGCTGAACGAAGACTTTATGAAAGATGAGTAAGGTAAAGAGGCCAATCTGAATACCGATAAACACAATCCAGCTTCGGAATTTGATTTGGGCTTTGCTGTAGGTTTTGAGAATGATTTCTGATTTGTCATCCTTTTCAAGATGAAGCTCTTGGACGGCTTTTTGAGCTTTTATACTCATGAACAAAATGAGTCCAAAATAGATGTAGGGCATAACATTTCGAACAATTTCTATAAAGCTTCCGAACAAAATATAGAACAGGAAGAGAATGAAGGAAGAGTAAAAGATTTGGATCATGGAACGGGCGCAAGCCTTGTAGATAACCTCTTGACGGCATTCATCAAAAGGGCCTTGGATATGAAAGAAATTTCGAAGTAGGCGAGTGGTTAAGTCTTCTTTTTTCATGGGTGATTTCTCCTAAATGAACGATGCTATTTTGTTTCTTTTACGAATTGATAGAGATAATAAAGATAAGTAATAGAAGAAAGGATAGCGATAGTTAGCAGTATATAATATTTCCAATTGCTTGAAATGAGCGTCAGTTGTGGTAAGGATAGAATCATAAAGATTAGTGCTAAGTTGAGTATGCGCGTTTTTTGGGAGTCGATTTTTAGATAAGTCAATCCTTTGTTGAGTGCTGGAACAAAGACTGGAAGGAGGACTATATCGTAGATTGGCAAGTTCCCTGAAACGATGATGAAGATGAGCAGAGAACTGAACAAAAGATGATAGATAAGTAAAGTTACTAGTGATTTCATAGGGCACCTCCTAATCCTCATCTTGATCTTTCTTAGTTTTTGCAATGCGACGGGAGATGAGGAACTGTATACTCGCTCCGAAGAAGATAGAACCGAGAATGCTTGATACACCATTTCTTATAGTGAGAAGAGAATTAAAATAGTCCGGACTTTCACCTATGAGTATATGGAGAAGAGGAGTTATAAAAAACATCCATAGACCAAAGAACAAACCTGCTTTCAGACCTGGGTGGTGTAGTTGCTTACTTTCTTTCTCATTCAGCATATCTGGATCAATAGCTGTAATCCCTGTTTTTTTCATTTGGTAGGTGACATAGCCAGCAGCGATGAGGGCAATCACTAAAATTAGAGGAGGATAGATTAGAGCCACTTCTTGAGGGTATTTATAGGCCAGAAGGAGTGGAATAAGATTTCCGAAAATCATCAGATAAAAAAGAACGATAAAGACTTGGTTCCCAATACGATCGGCCTCACGCCGTTTGTATTCGTCAAGGGGACCAGAAATGCCGTATGTGCGTTTGATGAGTTTTTCAGTGAAGGTTTCTTTTTTCATAAGTTGGCTCCTTTTTTAAAAATCTTCCTCCCAAAAGAGACTGTTGAGGTCAGTTTGGAGGCTGCGGGCGAGATTGAGACAAAGTTCCAGGGTTGGGTTGTACTTGTCGTTTTCAATCATATTGATGGTTTGTCTCGAGACACCGATATCCTTGGCGAGTTCGAGCTGGGAAATGCCCAGTTCCTTGCGAAATTCTTTCACACGATTCATATGTTCTCCTTTCTGATTTGTGTCGTATATATTTGACTATATTATATTCTTCTATAGAGCGAATGTCAAGCATATTTGACATATTTCTTAAAGAAATCTTACTTGTTTTTGACCTATTTGTCTGACTAGTGCAAGCTAGTCGGATTTGTGGTAAAATAGATAAGATATGACAAAAGAATTTCATCATGTAACGGTCTTACTCCACGAAACGGTTGATATGCTAGACGTAAAGCCTGACGGTATCTACGTTGATGCGACTTTGGGTGGAGCGGGCCATAGCGAATATTTATTAAGTAAATTAAGTGAAAAAGGCCATCTCTATGCCTTTGACCAAGACCAGAATGCCATTGATAATGCGCAAAAACGCTTGGCACCCTATATCGAAAAAGGGATGGTAACCTTTATCAAGGATAATTTCCGTCATTTACAGGCACGTTTGCGCGAAGCTGGTGTTCAGGAAATTGATGGAATTTGTTATGACTTGGGAGTGTCTAGTCCTCAGTTGGACCAGCGGGAGCGTGGTTTTTCTTATAAGAAGGATGCGCCACTGGACATGCGCATGAATCAGGAAGCTAGTCTAACAGCCTATGAAGTGGTAAACCACTATGACTATCATGACTTGGTTCGTATTTTCTTCAAGTATGGCGAGGACAAGTTCTCTAAACAGATTGCGCGTAAGATTGAACAAGCACGTGCAGTCAAGCCAATCGAGACAACGACTGAGTTGGCAGAAATTATCAAGTCGGCCAAACCTGCTAAGGAACTCAAGAAGAAGGGGCATCCTGCCAAGCAGATTTTCCAGGCTATTCGAATTGAAGTCAATGATGAACTGGGAGCGGCAGATGAATCTATCCAGCAGGCTATGGACATGTTGGCTCTAGATGGTAGAATTTCAGTGATTACCTTTCATTCCTTGGAAGACCGCTTGACCAAGCAATTGTTCAAGGAAGCTTCAACAGTGGAAGTTCCTAAAGGTTTGCCTTTCATCCCAGATGATCTCAAGCCCAAGATGGAATTGGTATCCCGTAAGCCAATCTTGCCAAGTGTGGAAGAGTTAGAAGCCAATAACCGCTCGCATTCAGCTAAGTTGCGCGTGGCCAGAAAAATTCACAAGTAAGAGGAAAAAATGGTAGATAAAAAAGAAACAACCAGTCAATTCTTGCAGAGTCGTATCAAAAAATTCTCCCGTGTGGAGAAGGCTTTTTATCTTTCCATCGCTTTTACGGCTCTCGTCTTAGCAGTGAGCATTATCTTTATGCAAACACGACTTTTGCAAGTGCAAAGTGATTTGACAAAAATCAATGCGCAGATAGAGGAAAAGAAAACAGAGCTGGACGATGCCAAGCAGGAAGTGAATGAATTGATTCGTTCAGAGCGCTTGAAAGAGATTGCAGATAAAAAAGATTTGAAATTGAATAACGAAAATATCCGAACAGCGGAGTAAGATATGAAATGGACAGAAAAAATAACCCGATTTGCGCTAAAAAATCGTAAATCTCCAGCAGAAAACCGTAGAATAGTCGGCAAGTACATCAGTTTGTTAGCTGTCGTACTTTTCGCTATCTTTTTGGCTAATTTTGCGTATATTATAGCAAAAGGTAATATATTTGGTACTGACTTGGTTAAAGAGGCTAAAAAGGTTCACCAAACAACCCGAACAGTTCCTGCCAAACGTGGGACTATCTATGACCGAAATGGAGTGCCAATCGCTGAAGATGCGACCTCTTATAACGTCTATGCTGTTATTGATAAAAAATACAAGTCAGCAACTGGAAAAATTCTTTATGTAGAGGATTCGCAGTTTAATAAGGTAGCTGAAGTCTTCCATAAGTATTTGGATATGGATGAAGCTTATGTGAAAGAGCAACTAGCTCAACCAAATCTGACCCAAGTTTCCTTTGGAGCAAAAGGAAATGGGATTACCTATGCCAATATGATGGCTATTAAAAAAGACTTGAAAGATGCTAGTGTAGAAGGGATTGACTTCACAACTAGCCCTAACAGAAGCTATCCAAATGGACAATTTGCTTCTAGTTTTATTGGCTTAGCCCAACTCCATGAAAATGAGGATGGCAGTAAGAGTTTGTTAGGAACTTCTGGTTTGGAGAGTTCTTTAAATACCATTCTTGCTGGGACAGACGGTATTATTACCTATGAAAAAGATCGAGTAGGAAATATTGTACCCGGTACAGAACAGGTATCGCAACAAACTGTAGATGGCAAGGATGTTTATACAACATTGTCTAGCCCGCTCCAATCTTTCATGGAAACTCAGATGGATGCCTTTCTACAAAAAGTAAAAGGTAAGTATATGACCGCGACCTTGGTCAGTGCAAAGACCGGTGAAATCCTTGCTACCACTCAACGACCTACCTTTAATGCAGATACTAAAGAAGGAATCACTGAGGACTTTGTTTGGCGTGATATTCTTTATCAAAGTAACTACGAACCAGGATCAACCATGAAGGTCATGACGCTAGCAGCATCTATTGATAATAACACTTTCCCAGGTGGAGAATACTTCAATAGCAGTGAATTAAAAATAGCGGATGCGACGATTCGAGATTGGGACGTTAATGAAGGTTTAACCGGCGGTGGTATGATGACATTTTCTCAAGGGTTTGCTCACTCAAGTAATATTGGGATGACACTGCTTGAGCAGAAAATGGGTGATGCTACTTGGTTAGATTATCTAAACCGCTTTAAATTTGGGGTTCCAACTCGTTTTGGTTTGACAGATGAATACGCTGGCCAACTTCCAGCTGACAATATTGTCAATATCGCTCAGAGTTCATTTGGACAAGGGATTTCAGTAACTCAAACACAAATGATTCGTGCCTTTACAGCCATTGCCAATGATGGCGTCATGCTGGAGCCTAAATTTATTACGGCCTTGTATGATCCAAATGATCAAACCGTTCGTAGATCTCAAAAAGAAATTGTAGGGAATCCAGTTTCGAAAGATGCAGCTAGCCAAACTCGTACTCACATGGTCTTGGTAGGAACGGATCCTAGATATGGAACTATGTATAATCATAGTACAGGAAAAGCAACTGTCAATGTTCCAGGTCAAAATGTAGCCCTCAAGTCTGGTACAGCCGAAATCGCTGACGAGAAAAATGGAGGCTACTTGGTTGGTTCTACCAACAACATTTTCTCGGTTGTGGCTATGAACCCTGCTGAAAATCCTGACTTTATCTTGTATGTAACAGTTCAACAACCTGAACATTATTCAGGTATCCAGTTAGGGGAATTTGCCAATCCAATCTTGGAGCGGGCTTCAGCTATGAAAGAATCTCTCAATCTTCAATCTCCAGCCAAGAATTTAGATAAAGTTACGACAGAATCTTCTTATGCAATGCCTAGCATCAAGGATATTTCACCTGGTGAGTTGGCGGAAGCCTTACGCCGAAATATTGTGCAACCAATCGTTGTAGGTACTGGAACAAAGATTAAAGAATCATCTGTAGAAGAAGGGACCAATCTTGCACCAAACCAACAAGTTCTCCTTTTATCGGATAAGGTAGAAGAAATTCCAGACATGTATGGCTGGAAAAAAGAGACTGCTGAAACCTTTGCTAAATGGTTGGATATTGAGCTGGAATTTGAAGGGTCAGGTTCTGTTGTACAGAAGCAAGATGTTCGGACTAATACAGCTATCAAAAACATTAAAAAAATTAAATTAACTTTAGGAGACTAATATGTTTATTTCCATCAGTGCTGGAATTGTGACATTTTTACTAACTTTAGTAGGAATTCCGGCCTTTATCCAATTTTATAGAAAGGCGCAAATTACAGGCCAGCAGATGCATGAGGATGTCAAACAGCACCAGGCAAAAGCTGGGACTCCTACAATGGGAGGTTTGGTTTTCTTAATTGCTTCTGTTTTAGTTGCTTTCTTTTTCGCCCTATTTAGTAATCAACTCAGCAATAATGTTGGTATGATTTTATTTATCTTGGTTCTCTATGGTTTAATCGGATTTTTAGATGACTTCCTCAAGGTCTTCCGTAAAATCAATGAGGGCCTTAATCCCAAACAGAAATTGGCTCTTCAGCTTCTAGGTGGTGTCATTTTCTACCTTTTCTATGAGCGTGGTGGCGATATGCTTTCTGTCTTTGGCTACCAAGTGCATCTAGGGATTTTCTATATTGTCTTCGCTCTTTTCTGGCTAGTCGGTTTTTCAAACGCAGTAAACTTGACAGACGGTATTGACGGTTTAGCTAGCATTTCCGTTGTGATTAGTTTGTCTGCCTATGGAGTTATTGCCTATGTGCAAGGTCAGATGGATATCCTTCTAGTGATTCTTGCCATGATTGGTGGTTTGCTTGGTTTCTTTGTCTTTAACCATAAGCCTGCTAAGGTCTTTATGGGAGATGTGGGAAGTTTGGCTCTCGGTGGAATGCTGGCAGCTATTTCAATGGCTCTCCACCAAGAATGGACTCTCTTGATTATCGGAATTATTTATGTCTTTGAAACAACTTCGGTCATGATGCAAGTCGGCTATTTCAAAATGACTGGTGGAAAACGTATTTTCCGTATGACGCCTGTGCATCACCATTTTGAACTTGGAGGATTGTCTGGTAAAGGAAATCCTTGGAGCGAGTGGAAGGTTGACTTCTTCTTTTGGGGAGTGGGGCTTCTAGCAAGTCTCCTGACCCTAGCAATTTTGTATTTGATGTAAGAATGGCACCCTGATGTTTCAGGGTGTTTTTGCTTTTTAAAAAATATTGGTCAATTAAAGTCAAATTCCTTGACCTTTTTTGACTAATGTAGTATATTATGAACGTAAGGTAAATGAAAGCCTTACTAGAACACTTATTTAAAGTAAAATAGAAAGAGGTGGGGTCTATGTTTAATCTAGAAATCTTTAGAAGTAAAGATAGTCTACTCCTGCTTGAAAAAGAAAAACCAGAAATAGTACGTAGAGTAGCGATTTAGCTAGTCTAAATTTTTTAAAGAAAAAGTCAAAGATAGTCAATATCAGTAATAATAAATAACAAAAAGAGGTAAAGAATATGAACAACAACTTTAATAATTTTAACAACATGGATGATTTATTTAACCAATTGATGGGTGGTATGCGTGGATATAGTTCAGAAAACCGTCGTTACTTGATTAACGGCCGTGAAGTAACGCCTGAAGAGTTCGCTCACTATCGTGCAACTGGTCAATTGCCAGGAAATGCAGAAGCTGATGGACAAATGAAACAACAGTCTTCAGGTATGAAACAAGACGGTGTCCTTGCAAAACTAGGTCGAAACTTGACTGCAGAAGCACGTGAAGGTAAGTTAGATCCGGTTATTGGACGTAATAAAGAAATCCAAGAAACTTCTGAAATTCTTTCTCGTCGCACAAAGAATAATCCAGTTCTCGTCGGTGATGCTGGTGTTGGTAAAACTGCAGTAGTAGAAGGATTGGCCCAAGCTATCGTGAACGGCGACGTTCCTGCAGCAATCAAGAACAAAGAGATCATTTCTATTGATATTTCTGGACTTGAAGCTGGTACTCAATACCGTGGTAGCTTTGAAGAAAACATTCAAAACTTGGTAAACGAAGTCAAAGAAGCTGGAAATATTATCCTCTTCTTCGACGAAATTCACCAAATTCTTGGTGCTGGTAGCACAGGTGATGGTCAAGGATCTAAAGGTCTTGCTGATATCTTGAAACCAGCTCTTTCACGTGGAGAATTGACAGTGATTGGCGCAACTACTCAAGATGAATACCGTAATACTATCTTGAAAAATGCAGCCCTTGCTCGTCGTTTCAACGAAGTGAAGGTTAATGCTCCATCAGCAGAGGATACTTTTAAAATCCTTCAAGGAATTCGTGATCTCTATCAACAACACCACAATGTTATTTTGCCAGATGAAGTCTTAAAAGCTGCCGTTGATTATTCTGTTCAGTATATTCCTCAACGTAGCTTGCCAGATAAGGCTATCGACCTTGTCGATGTTACGGCGGCTCACTTGGCAGCTCAGCATCCAGTAACAGATGTTCATGCTGTTGAACGTGAAATTGAGGTAGAAAAAGACAAGCAAGAAAAAGCAGTTGAGGCAGAAGATTTTGAAGCAGCTCTAAACTATAAAACACGCATTGCAGAATTGGAAAAGAAAATCGAAAACCATACAGAAGATATGAAAGTGACTGCAAGTGTCAACGATGTGGCTGAATCTGTAGAACGTATGACGGGTATTCCAGTATCTCAAATGGGGGCTACGGACATCGAACGTTTGAAAGATATGGGTCATCGTTTGCAGACGAAAGTTATTGGTCAAGATAAGGCCGTTGAAGCAGTAGCAAAAGCTATCCGTCGTAACCGTGCTGGTTTTGATGAAGGTAACCGTCCAATCGGTAGCTTCCTCTTTGTAGGTCCTACTGGTGTCGGTAAGACTGAGTTGGCTAAACAATTGGCTCTTGATATGTTCGGAACGAAAGATGCTATCATCCGTTTGGACATGTCAGAATACAGCGACCGCACAGCCGTATCTAAATTGATTGGTACAACTGCAGGTTATGTTGGTTACGATGACAACAACAATACCTTGACAGAACGCGTCCGTCGCAATCCATACTCAATCGTCCTTCTCGACGAAATTGAAAAGGCTGACCCTCAAGTCATCACCCTTCTCCTTCAAGTTTTGGACGATGGTCGTTTGACAGATGGTCAAGGTAACACTGTCAACTTCAAGAATACGGTGATTATCGCAACTTCAAACGCAGGCTTTGGTTACGAAGCTAACTTGACAGAAGATGCTGATAAACCAGAATTGATGGATCGTTTGAAACCTTACTTCCGTCCAGAATTCCTTAACCGTTTCAATGCTGTCATCGAATTCTCACACTTGAGCAAAGAAGATCTTTCTAAGATTGTAGACCTTATGTTGGTTGAAGTTAACAAGACGCTTTCTAAGAAAGACATTGACTTGGCAGTGAGCGAAGCTGCTAAAGAATACATGACTGAGGAAGGCTACGATGAAGTCATGGGTGTTCGTCCACTCCGTCGTGTGGTTGAACAACAAATCCGTGACAAAGTCACAGATTTCCACTTGGATAACCTTGATGCTAAACACCTAGAAGCTGATATGGAAGATGGTGTTTTGGTCATTCGTGAAAAAGCCTAAGACAGAATTTTGAGCATAAAAAAGAAGGAGCCAGCTGAAAAACTGGTTCCTTTTTTGTGTTTAGATGACATGGCGTTCAAAGGCATCATCTGAAATCCCTTGTTCCAAGATGAGCTTTGCCCATTCTTTAGCAGAAAAGAGGCTGTGATCCTTGTAGTTTCCGCAAGATTCGATGGTTGTTCCAGGGACATCTTCCCAAGTGGTAGTTTCAGCGATTTCTTTCAGCGAATCCTTGATAACTGCTGCAATCTCAGCGCTAGTATGACGTCCCCACATAATCATGTGGAAGCCTGTACGGCACCCAAATGGTGAACAGTCAATCATGCCGTCAATGCGGGTACGGATGAGTTTTGCCAAGAGGTGCTCGATAGTGTGAAGGCCAGCAGTAGGGATAGAGTCTTCATTGGGTTGCACTAAGCGAATATCATAATTGGAGATGATGTCTCCCTTTGGCCCTGTTTCTTCCCCAATCAAGCGAACATAAGGTGCTTTAACAATGGTGTGGTCAAGTTCAAAACTTTCAACAATAACTTCTTTTGACATGGTAAATCCTTTCAGTTTTCTTCTTTCATTATAACATAAAGCCGGCTCTTGAGTCAGAGAGAAAACCTCTCCGAGGCTGGAGAGGTTGAAATCTTTATTTACGATACAAGCGGTCGTATTGGTAGTAAGGGTCAAAGGTTACATTGATACCCAATTTGCGAAGGACATTCTTGTCTTCATCGGTTAAGATGATGGTTGAGTGGGCTTCGCTTCCTTTGAGGTTGCCAAGTTCTTCCATGGCATGCGCAGCGTCAGGATTTTCCGTAGCTGTGATAGCAAGTGCAATCAAGATTTCATTTGAATGCAGGCGTGGATTGCGACTACCTAGATGATCGATTTTAAGACCTTGGATCGGTTTGACGACTTCAGGCTCGATGAGTTTTACTTCATTGGCAATGTTAGCTGATTTCTTGATAGCGTTAATCAAGGCAGCGGCTGTAGGGCCAAAGAGCTCTGAGTTCTTACCTGTGACAATTTCTCCGCTTGGCAATTCAAGGGCTAGGGCTGGTCCGCCAGTTTCTTCTGCTTTTTGACGCGCAGCAACAGCAACCTTACGGTCTGCAGGTGTGATGCCGAGGTCATTCATAAGCAACTCGATTTTCTTGACAGCAGCTTCGCCAACTTTTTCGGCTTTAAAATCAAGAACAGTTTGATAGTAACGGCGGATGATTTCTTGTTTAGAAGCTTCGACAGCAGCTTCATCATCTGCAATAGCGAAACCAACCATGTTGACACCCATATCTGTCGGAGAAGCGTATGGAGATTTACCAAGGATACGTTCTAACATGCGCTTGAGCACTGGGAAGATTTCGATATCACGGTTGTAGTTGACAGTGGTTTCTCCGTAGGTTTGGAGATGGAAAGGGTCAATCATGTTGACATCATCAAGGTCAGCTGTAGCAGCCTCGTAGGCCAAATTGACTGGGTGATGAAGGGGAAGATTCCAAACTGGGAAGGTTTCAAATTTAGCGTAGCCAGACTTGATACCATTGATTTGGTCGTGATACATATTGGACATACAAGTTGCTAATTTTCCAGAACCAGGTCCAGGAGCGGTTACGACGATCAAGTTGCGACTGGTTTTGATGTAGTCATTTTTTCCCATGCCTTCTGGAGAAATGATGTGATCCATATCCGTCGGATATCCTTTGATTGGATAATGAAGATAAGAATCAATTCCGTTTTTCTCAAGTTGGTTGCGGAAGGCATCTGCAGCTGGTTGACCAGCGTACTGTGTGATGACAACGGAGCCAACAAAAATTCCCAATTCATTGAATTTGTCAATCAGACGAAGAACTTCTTGGTCATAAGAAATGCCCAAGTCACCACGTGCTTTGGAATGTTCGATGTTGTTAGCATTAATGGCAATTACAACCTCGACTTGCTCTTTCAATTCTTGCAAGAGCTTGATTTTGTTGTCAGGCTCATAACCAGGAAGGACACGAGCAGCGTGGAAATCTTCTAACATTTTGCCACCAAACTCTAAGTAGAGCTTGCCGTCAAATTGGTTAATGCGCTCCAAAATGTGGTCGCGCTGTAGATTCAAATATTGTTCAGAACTAAAAGCTTGTTTTTTCATTTTTTTACCTCTGACCTCTATTATAATAAAAAATTGGAAGTTAGGAAACTATGGAGTTAAAAAAGGAATTAAAAAGATTAGGCAAACGCTTGCACAAAACTCTAAAAAGCGCTATCATAGACTACAGATTATTAAAATAATGAGGTAAGAAGATGCAAGAAAAATGGTGGCACAATGCCGTAGTCTATCAAGTTTATCCTAAGAGCTTTATGGATAGCAACGGAGATGGAATTGGCGATTTGACAGGAATTACCAATAAGTTAGACTATCTAGCCAAGTTAGGAATTACAGCGATTTGGCTTTCTCCCGTTTATGATAGTCCGATGGATGATAATGGCTATGATATTGCTGATTATCAAGCGATTGCGGCTATTTTCGGGACCATGGAGGATATGGACCAACTGATCGCAGAAGCTAAGAAACGTGATATTCGTATCATCATGGACTTAGTGGTCAATCATACTTCAGATGAGCATGCTTGGTTTGTCGAGGCCTGTGAAAATCCTGATAGCCCTGAACGAGACTACTATATCTGGCGGGATGAACCCAACGATTTGGAGTCTATCTTTAGTGGGTCTGCTTGGGAGTACGATGAAAAGTCAGGTCAGTACTATCTCCACTTTTTCAGCAAGAAGCAACCTGATCTCAACTGGGAAAATGAAAAACTTCGTCAGAAAATTTATGAGATGATGAATTTCTGGATTGATAAAGGCATTGGTGGTTTCCGCATGGATGTCATTGACATGATTGGGAAAATTCCTGACGAGAAAGTAGTCAATAATGGTCCCATGCTCCATCCCTATCTCAAGGAGATGAATCAGGCGACCTTTGGAGATAAGAATCTCTTGACAGTAGGAGAGACTTGGGGAGCAACGCCAGAGATTGCCAAGCTCTATTCTGATCCAAAGGGGCAAGAATTGTCTATGGTCTTCCATTTTGAACATATCGGTCTTCAGTATCAGGAAGGTCAGCCTAAATGGCACTATCAAAAAGAACTGAATATTGCTAAGTTAAAAGATATTTTCAACAAATGGCAGACAGAATTAGGAGTTGAGGAAGGCTGGAATTCGCTCTTCTGGAACAATCATGACCTCCCTCGTATTGTCTCAATCTGGGGAAATGACCAAGAATACCGTAAAAAATCTGCCAAAGCCTTTGCCATCTTACTTCATCTCATGAGAGGAACTCCTTATATCTACCAAGGTGAGGAGATTGGGATGACCAACTATCCGTTTGAAACGCTGGACCAAGTAGAAGATATTGAATCTCTGAACTATGCGCGTGAAGCTCTTGAAAAAGGTGTTCCGATGGAAGAAATCATGGACAGTATCCGTGTCATTGGACGTGATAATGCCCGTACCCCAATGCAATGGGACGAGAGCAAAAATGCTGGTTTCTCAACAGGTCAACCTTGGTTGGCAGTGAATCCAAACTATCCAACAATCAACGTTCAAGAAGCGCTGGCAAATCCAGAGTCTATTTTCTATACCTATCAGAAACTGGTTCAAATCCGTAAGGAGAATAGCTGGCTGATTCGAGCTGATTTTGAATTGCTTGATACGGCTGAAAAGGTATTTGCCTATATCCGTAAAGATGGGGACCGTCGTTTCCTAGTTGTGGCCAACTTATCCAATGAAGAGCAAGACTTGACCGTAGAAGGAAACGTCAAATCGGTCTTAATTGAAAACACCGTGGCTCAAGAAGTTTTTGAAAAACAAATCTTGGCTCCATGGGATGCTTTCTGTGTGGAATTACTATAAACATTTTTTACAGAAAAATCTAAAAATGAAATCGCATAAAAACAAGGGAGGACTGTATGAAAGACAGAAATCCTTTGTTTTTTTATGACTAAAGTTTATAAACTTTCATTCTAGAAATTCAATTAACTTTACAAATTCCCACTATTTTGGTAAAATAAACCTATGTTATAAAAACTAACATAAAGGAGAAAGAAGATGACTACAAAAAAGCGTATCCTTAGTGCAGGTCTGACTGTTGCAGCTGCCTTGCTGTTAACTGCTTGCGGACAATCAGGTTCAGATACAAAAACTTACTCATCAACCTTTAGTGGAAACCCAACTACATTTAACTACTTATTAGACTACTACGCTGATAATACAGTTATTATTACTAACCTAGTTGATGGTTTGCTTGAAAATGACAACCACGGAAACCTAGTTCCATCTTTGGCAGAGGACTGGTCTGTTTCAAGCGACGGTCTGACTTATACCTATAAACTGAGAAAAGATGCCAAATGGTTTACGGCTGACGGTGAAGAGTATGCCCCAGTCAAGGCACAAGATTTTGTGACAGGTATCAAATACGCAGTGGATAATAAATCCCAGGCCATTGACTTGATTCAAAACTCAATCAAGGGCTTGAATGATTATATTACAGGAGCGGATTCTGACTTTTCTAAGGTTGGAGTGAAAGCCATTGATGACCATACTGTTGAGTATACTTTGGCGCGCCCAGAACCTTACTGGAACTCAAAAACAACCAACAGTATTCTTTTCCCAGTGAATGAAGAGTTTCTAAACTCAAAAGGGAAAGATTTTGGTACCCTATCTCCAGATAGCATTCTCTACAGCGGACCTTATTTGTTAAAAGATTTCACATCAAAATCATCGATCGAGTATGTGAAAAATCCGCATTATTATGATCATGACAAAGTATCGATTGAACACGTAAAATTGGCCTATTTTGATGGTTCAGACCAAGAATTGACCATCCGTAACTTTGAAAGTGGAGCTTATTCAATCGCAGGTGTTTATCCAAATAGTTCTAACTTTGCTAAGACCAAGGAGAAATATAAGGATAATATCGTCTATAGCTTGCAGGACAAGACTTCTTGGTATTTCAATTTTAACGTCAACCGTAAGGCCTACAATCACACTGCTAAAACAACAGATGAGCAGAAGAAGTCAACTGAGACAGCTGTTTTGAACAAGAACTTCCGCCAAGCGGTGAACTTTGCCTTGGACCGCACAGCCTATTCTGCTCAGTCAAATGGGGAAGAAGCGGCTAGCAAGACCCTTCGTAACACCCTAGTACCTCCTACATTTGTCCAAGTTGGAGACAAGACTTTTGGAGAAGTAGTCGCTTCTAAATTGGTCAACTATGGCACAGAATGGTCAGGTATTAACTTGGCAGATGCTCAGGATGCCTATTTTAACAAAGAAAAAGCCCAAGCAAAATTTGCGGAAGCTAAAAAAGAATTGGCAAGTCAAGGTGTGACTTTCCCTATTCACTTGGATGTAGCTGTTGATCAAACAAGTAAAAATGCTGTGACAGGCATGAACTCAGTTAAGCAGACCCTTGAGTCAGTTTTAGGTGCTGATAACATTGTCATTGATGTTCAGCAACTTTCAACAGATGATTTTAATAACGTAGCCTTCTTAGCACCAACACCAGCTGATCGAGACTATGATTTGAGCTTTGATGGTTGGGTAGGTGACTATCAGGATCCATCAACTTATCTCAATCCTTTCAATGCAGAGGATGGATTCTACCTCAAGATTTTTGGTCTAGATGCTCAAGAAGATAAAGCTAAGATTGCTAGCTTGGGACTTGATACTTACACCAAGATGCTCAAAGATGCAGATAGTGAAAATAAAGATGTAGCCAAACGATATGAAAAATATGCTGAAGCACAGGCTTGGATGATTGACAATTCTCTGATTATGTCAGCCATGTCAAGTGGTGGTACAGCATCTGTAACCAAAGTAACGCCATTTACAAGAGGCTATTCACTGGTCGGCATTAAGGGTGATGGCAATAACTACAAGTACATGAAACTGCAAAAAGATACTGTGACAACCAAACAGTTTGAAGAAGCTAAGACCAAATGGGAGCAAGAAAGCAAAAAAGCAATCGAAAAAGCTCAAAAAGAAGCAGAAAATCATGTTAAATAGATGAACGAGGTTCCGTAAGGGACCTTGTTTTAATGTTTATATAGTAAATTTATTGATGTAATTGTTTGCAAATCAAAAAGAATATTTCGGAAAGAAGATGAGAACGCTTTACCTAAGCGGATTTATCTCACAAGTGTATTTTTTTATGATATAATAAAATGAAATAAAAATTGATAATAGAGGTATATCGTGAGTAGATCTTCGAAGCGAGCTCGTCAGGGTAAAACAAAAATATTGATTAGTTGGGGGTTGCTAGCTATCTATGCAGTACTAGCAGTCTTTTTATTGTTTTTAATTTTCAAGTACAATATGCTAGCCTTCCGATATCTCAATATAGTGGTTGCTGTCTTAATTGTAGCCTTAGCCATCTTGTGCTTCTTTTTAATTCGGTCTAAGAAAGTTCAAAATCTAACGCTGATTTTATTACTACTGGGTGTGTTAATCAATGGAACTTCCCTCTTTGCTGTAAGTCAGTTCATTGGCTTTACCAGTCGCCTGAATGCAACATCGAATTACTCAAATTATTCGATGAGTATTGCAGTGTTAGCAGATAGTCCAATTGATAATATCAGTCAGGTAACCAGTGTAATGGGGCCTACTGGGACGGATAGGGATAATATCCAACAGTTGATGAATGATCTGAAAGCGACTCAAAACAAGGAATTGACAGTCGAAGAAAGCAGTTCCTATCTTGCAGCCTATAAGAGTTTGTTAGCTGGTGATACAAAGGCAATCATTCTAAACAGTGTCTTTGAAAATATTATCGAATCAGAATATCCTGACTATGCTTCAAAAATTAAGAAAATCTATACCAAAGAATTAACCAAGACGGTTGAAACTCCAAAAGATATCAAAGGTAACAGTTTCAACGTTTATATCAGTGGAATTGATACTTACGGTCCAATCAGTTCAGTTTCTCGTTCGGACGTCAATATCATTATGACAGTGAATCGCGAAACTAAAAAGATTCTCTTGACAACGACACCTCGTGATTCCTATGTTCCAATTGCAGATGGTGGCAACAACCAAAAAGATAAGTTGACCCATGCGGGGATTTATGGGGTAGATGCTTCAATTCATACCCTGGAAAATCTCTACGGTATTGACTTGAACTATTATGCTCGTTTGAATTTCACTTCTTTCTTGAAGTTGATAGATCTCCTTGGTGGGGTTGATGTTCATAATGATCAGGATTTTACATCATTGCATGGTAAGTTTCATTTTCCTGTAGGGAATGTTCATCTTGATTCGGAGCAAGCTCTTGGCTTTGTGCGTGAGCGCTATTCTTTGGCAGATGGAGATCGGGATCGTGGCCGTAACCAGCAAAAGGTCATTGTCGCTGTTTTGCAAAAGTTAACTTCGACAGAAGCTTTGAAAAATTATGATAGTATTATAAAAGGGCTACAAGATTCGATTCAAACCAATATGCCACTTGAAACCATGATGAACCTGGTTAATGCCCAACTTGAGAGTGGTGGAACGTATAAAATCAATTCGCAAGATCTTAAAGGAACAGGGCGTATGGATTTACCATCCTATGCCATGCCTGATAGTAACCTCTACATGATGGAGATAAGTGATAGCAGTTTAGAGTCAGTCAAGGCTGCAATAAATGATGTGATGGAAGGAAAATAAGACAAAATGATTGATATTCATTCGCATATTGTATTTGGTGTGGATGATGGTCCAAAATCTAAGCAAGAAAGCAAGGCGCTTCTGACAGAAGCCTATAGGCAAGGGGTAAGGACTATTGTATCGACATCGCATAGACGAAAAGGAATGTTTGAAACTCCTGAGGAGACAATCGAGGAAAATTTCCAAGAAGTTAAGGAACTAGCCAAGGAAGTGGCTCCAGACTTGACCATTCTCTACGGAGCGGAAATTTATTATACCCATGATGTACTTGAGAAGTTAGAGAAGCAAGTAATTCCAAGTCTTAATAGGACACGCTATGCTCTCATTGAGTTTAGTATGACTACCCCTTATCGGGAAATTCATACTGCTTTGAGTAATGTTCTCATGCTTGGTATAACGCCTGTAGTTGCCCACATTGAACGTTATCATGAATTAGAGAATAACGAAAAACGGGTAAAAGAGTTGATTGATATGGGTTGCTACACTCAAATCAATAGTTCAAGTATTTTAAAACCAAAGTTATTTGGAGATAAATATAAATTTATGAAGAAACGAGCTCGCTATTTTCTAGAGCGTGACTTGGTTCATTTTGTTGCTAGTGATATGCACAATTTAGACCAAAGACCGCCTTACATGAAAGAAGCTTATGAGATCGTCTCAAAACAATATGGTGAAAGAAAGGCGAGAGAATTATTTATCGAAAATCCTCGCATCATCTTAGCAGATCAAATTATTTAGGAGTTGACATGAAAGAAAATAAAGAAATCGGAATTGATGTTGTTCAATTATTAAAAATCCTTTGGAAGAAAAAACTCGCTATCGTACTAACTGCGATTGTGACAGCTGTACTTGCATTTGGCTTGAGTAGTTTTGTGTTGAAACCGGAATATGCTAGTACAACACGTATCTATGTTGTTAGTCGCAATCAATCTGAAAATACAGGGTTGACGAATCAGGATTTGCAGGCAGGTACCTATCTTGTAAAAGACTATAAGGAAATTATTCTTTCACAAGATGTACTGGAAAAAGTCATTTCAAATCTTAAATTAGATAAAACAGTCAAAGAATTAACTAAGAAAATTCAGGTGACAGTGCCAGTAGATACTCGTATCGTATCAATCGTGGTAAAAGATGCGCAACCAGAAGAAGCGAGCCGTATCGCAAATGCTCTTCGTGAAGTAGCAGCTGAGAAAATCATTAAGGTAACTCGTGTTTCTGATGTAACAACGCTAGAGGAAGCTAGACCAGCACTAACACCATCCTCACCTAATATTCGTCGAAATACGGTACTTGCTTTTCTAGCAGGTGGAGCAGTGATGGTTGTTTCAGTTGTATTGCTTGAATTATTGGACGATCGTGTCAAACGACCAGAAGATGTCGAAGAAGTCATGCAGGTTGCACTTTTAGGAATTGTTCCAGATTTGGATAAGTTAAAGTAAGGGAGAAAACATGCCAACATTAGAAATCTCAAAAAAGCATTTAGATTTTGCTAAAAAAGCTGAAGAACACTATAATGCTTTGCGTACAAATATTCAATTGAGTGGCGATAATTTGAAAGTTCTTGCCATTTCATCTGTCAAACCTGGTGAAGGGAAATCTACAACATCAACGAATATCGCCTGGGCTTTCGCGCGTGCAGGCTATAAAACACTACTAGTAGATGCAGATATCCGAAATTCAGTTATGTCTGGTGTTTTCAAGTCAAGGGAAAAGATTACTGGGCTGACTGACTTCTTAGCAGGAACTACTGATCTTTCAAATGGTCTCTGCGATACCAATATTGAAAACCTATTTGTTATTCAGGCAGGACCGGTATCACCTAACCCAACAGCCCTCCTGCAGAGTGAAAATTTCCACACCATGATTGATACCCTGCGCAAGTATTTTGACTATGTCATTGTAGATACTGCACCGATTGGGATGGTTATTGACGCTGCTATCATTACACAAAAATGTGACGCTTCTATCTTAGTAACTGCGGCTGGAGAGACAAAACGTCGTGATGTCTTAAAGGCGAAGGAACAGTTAGAACAAACAGGAACTCCTTTTTTAGGTGTAGTTCTAAATAAATTTAACACCGAAGTTGAAAAATATGGAGCTTATGGTGGTTATGGAGCCTATGGAGCCTATGGAGCCTATGGAGCCTATGGTTCCTACGGAAATTATGGGAAAAAGAAGTAGGTAGAGTTACCTAGGAGGTAGTTTTGAGAGAAGTATCAAATATTCGAAAATTAGAGATTCTCATAATACAACTGTTTCCAATTTATCTGATACCTTTTGTATTGAATATCCATGAACATATACTATTTCTAATGGTTGTTCATGTCATTTCTTACTATGTCAGTGATTATAGTAAGAATTTCAAATATCGGAGTATAGCAGAAGAACTGATACAGACAATAAAGTATGAATTGGTCTATCTGTTATTAGCTATTGTTGTTTTTCCATTGTTAGCACCCGACTTACCTTATTTAAGCATTTATAATTTTTTATGGATTATAGGGGTAAATACGCTTTTTATCCTAGTACTTAATTTCTTCACTCGTAAGGTTTGGAAGTTCTTTTCTCGCAAAAAAAAATATACTCAACGTATCTTGCTAGTAACTACGCGTGCACGAGTTGATAGAGTACTAAATCAACTTTCTACTTATGAGTATGGCTATGTTTCAGCTGTTTGTATTGGAGATGATGAGCCTTTTGAAGCTTCTAATTTTACAGTCGTTACCTTGGATAATCTAGTAACCTATGCTACGAGATCAGTAGTAGATCAAGTGGTGATTAATCTTCCAAGTGAGAGCTTTTTGATTGCAGGTTTTATTTCTCAATTTGAAATGATGGGTTTGCCAGTAGCTGTCAATATAGCGGCTTTAGATTTTGTAACCAATAGTGAAAAAGCGATTCAACGTTTTGGGAATTCTAGTGTTGTTAATTTTTCAACAACCTTTTATCGTTCTAGTGATGTTGCTTTAAAACGAATGATAGATATAATCGGATCCTTATTTGGTTTAGTGATTTGTGGTATAGTATCTATTTTTCTTATTCCTCTGATAAAAAGAGACGGAGGTCCTGCTATTTTTGCCCAAGATAGGGTTGGTAGAAATGGACGAGTATTTAAATTTTATAAATTCCGTTCTATGAGAGTAGATGCGGAGGAAATTAAGAAAGACTTGATGAGTCAGAATCAGATGCAGGGTGGAATGTTTAAGATTGAAAACGATCCACGTGTGACAAAGATTGGGCACTTTATTAGAAAGACGAGTCTAGATGAACTTCCACAATTTTGGAATGTTCTAAAAGGTGATATGAGTTTAGTTGGTACTAGACCACCAACCTTAGATGAGTACATGAAGTATACACCCGAACAAAAACGTCGTCTCAGTTTTAAACCGGGGATCACAGGCCTTTGGCAGATTAGTGGTAGAAGCAATATTACAAACTTCGATGATGTAGTAAAATTAGATGTTGCTTATTTAGATGGTTGGACAATTTGGAAAGATATAGAAATTCTAATAAAAACAGTTAAGGTTGTATTGATAAAAGATGGAGCGAAGTAATTTTTGTTTTATTATAAAATAAAGTAGGAGTGATATGAGAAAAGCAGTTTATATCATTGGTTCAAAAGGAATTCCTGCCAAATATGGAGGGTTTGAAACCTTTGTTGAAAAATTAACCGAATACCAAAAAGACAGCAACATACAATATTATGTTGCTTGTATGCGTGAAAATTCAGCCAAGTCTGGTATCATGGAAGATCGGTTTGAGCATAATGGAGCCATTTGTTTCAATGTTGATGTGCCTAATATCGGACCAGCCCGCGCCATCGCTTACGATATTGCAGCAGTCAACAAGGCTATTGAAATGGCTAAGGAAAACAAGGATGAAGCTCCCATTTTTTACATTCTGGCTTGTCGTATTGGTCCTTTTATTTCAAGAATTAAGAGAAAAATTCGAGCTATTGGGGGCACCTTGCTTGTGAATCCAGATGGCCATGAATGGTTGCGAGCAAAGTGGAGCCTGCCAGTTCGTAAGTACTGGAAATTTTCAGAGCAACTCATGGTCAAGCATGCTGATTTACTGGTATGCGATAGTAAAAATATCGAACAATATATTCAAGAGGACTATAAACAGTATCAACCAAAGACCACCTATATTGCCTATGGTACTGATACTGCTCCTTCAAACCTGAGAGCAGAAGACACAAAGGTTCGGAACTGGTATAAGGAAAAAGGAATTAACGAAAATGGTTATTATCTAGTGGTGGGACGATTCGTCCCTGAAAACAACTACGAAACCATGATTCGTGAATTTATCAAGTCCAAGTCCAAGAAGGACTTTGTCCTCATCACAAATGTGGAGCAGAATAAATTTTACGATCAATTGTTACAGGATACTGGTTTTGACAAAGATCCTAGGGTCAAATTTGTCGGTACAGTCTATGACCAAGAGTTGCTCAAGTACATTCGTGAAAATGCTTTTGCCTATTTCCATGGGCATGAGGTCGGGGGGACAAACCCTTCTCTACTAGAAGCTCTAGCATCAACAAAACTGAATTTGTTGCTAGATGTTGGTTTTAACCGTGAGGTTGGTGAAGACGGAGCTATTTATTGGAAAAAAGACGAGTTGGCACGCGTCATTGAGGAAGTGGAAGGATTTGATCATGCAAGGATAGCTGATTTGGATTTCAAGTCAAGCAAAAGGATCCTCTCAGCTTTCACATGGGAAAAGATTGTGTCGGATTATGAGGAAGTATTTATTAAATGAAAATTTTACATTATACTTTAGGTTTTCGGCCATCACGTACAGGTGGACTTGTTAAATATGCAGAAGATTTGATGAATCAGCAGGTTGAATCAGGGTATGAAGTAGTAGCACTGTATCCCGGTAGAATTAAATTTTTTTCGTATGATTTAGTTATAGAATCTACAAAATCAAGAGGTTTTGATTGTTATGAATTAATAAATAGTTTGCCATTAGCAATATTTGGTGGTTTTACAGAGCCGGATTCATTTATGAAAAAATGTGATAAAAGAGTCTATTATAATTTTCTAAAAAAAATTAATCCAGATATAATTCATGTACACTCATTAATGGGAATACATAAAGAATTTTTTGAATCTGCCCATGAATTAGGTATAAAGATATTTTTTACTAGCCATGACTATTATGGATTGGCACCAGTACCCAATTTTTTCTTTAACGGAGTAGATTATAGTGAAAACAATACTAATATATCTTGGAATATAATGTCTTCAAATGCTCTCAGTGTGAAAAAACTTCGTTTTTTTCAAGTTCCCTTTTATCCAACAATTAGGAGAGTATTGAAAGTATTAAGAAAAAATCTGAAATCTAAGAGAAATATAGAAGTTTCTGAGAAAACAGAGCTTGTTGATTATAGAGATATCCGTTCATATTATAATGAAATCTTTAATTTAATTGATGCTTATCTATTTAATAGTAGTGTAGCAAGGGATGTTTATATAAAAAACGGGGTACTTCCTCAAACAGAAGCGATTATTTCTATTTCTAATAGTAACATTCGGAAACGAAATGTACATAGAAAAAAGCGCAATAAAAGTGTAATAGCTTATATTGGTCCAGATGAAGATTATAAAGGTTATTTTGATTTTATTGATTTTGTAAATGATATTGATAAAGAAAATTATGAAGTTAAAACCTATGGCCATTTACCTAATAGAGAGTGTCCTGCCTATATTCAACAAAATGGATATTTCACAAAAAATAATATTGATACGATATACTCTGATATAGATATTCTTATTGTACCTAGTAAATGGAAAGAAACATTTGGTCTGATTACGATAGAAGCGTTATCCTACGGTGTGAAGGTATTTGTTAGCGAGAATGTTGGCTCTAAAGATTTGCTTTCAAAATCATATGTATTTCGAAATAAACAAGATTTATTAAACAAAATACAAAGTACAGATTATGAAGAACAAGTTATAAATACTATGGAAGAACATATGATTGAAGTAAAAAATTTTTATGAAAGAATAATAAATGAATATAAAAAAAATAGTTAAAATGGTCACTGGAAGAGATATTGATATTCACCCAGATGTTCCAATAAATTACGTCATGAAAAAAGGGATTATTTATTGTTTAGGTTTAATAAATGGTGTAATACGTAGTATAGGATTCGGAAAAAGAGGAAGTCGATTTTGTATAGGTAATGGTGTATCCATCTCTGCCAAACATAAATTATATATTGGGAATAATGTAAGAATTGGTCATCATGTAATGATAGATGCACTATCGGAAAATGGTGTACAACTTGCAGATTATGTAAAAATAGGTAATTATTCCCAGATTATAGGAACCGGCTCAATAAAAAATATAGGTAAAGGTCTACGTATCGGCAAAAATTCTTCTTTCTCAGAATTTTGTTTATTTGGGGCTGCTGGAGGAATAACTATTGGAGATGATGTCATTTCAGGACAAAATGTACGCTTCCACTCTGAAAATCATAATTATGATAATGTTGATAAGTTAATAAGAGAACAAGGTGTCAATAGAAAAGGAATTTCTGTTGGTAATAATTGCTGGATTGGGGCGGGTGCAGTATTCTTAGATGGATCTAGTATAGGATCGGGTTGTATTGTGGCTGCTAACTCAGTAGTAACGAAGCATTTTCCAGACAATGTTATTATTGGTGGTGTACCTGCTAAGATTTTAAAAAAAAGGTCTTAGTTGAAACTCTTTAAAAATTAATTATACTAGAGATTTTCTACATACATAAAGGAACTACTAAAACTAGTGCTAAGTTCTAAGTTTTTATGTTAAAAAATTCTCTTAGTAAATAACAAAACAACTTCATTTATTCAAATAAATCTCTGAGATTTATTAATATGATATTTAAAAAATTCTTTCGTAATAATATAAAAATTTAGAGCAAGGATGATTCAAATAAATGAAAAAAATAAAAATCATTATCCCATATTTTGGAGCATTCCCAAAATTTTTCCCTTATTTTTTAATGACAGCTAGAAGAAATAAGAATATTGATTTTGAAATCTTTACTGATCAACCAGTAGAGCAATTCTCTTTGTTAAATGCAAGAAATATACATTTTAATAGAGCGACCTTTTCTGAATTAAAAAAGAAAATTCAATCAAAATTTAACTTTGTGATTTCGCTAGATAATCCTTATAAGCTATGTGATTATAAACCAGCTTATGGATTAATTTTTGAAGATGAGCTAATTGGGTATGATTATTGGGGTTTTTGTGATACGGATATCTTATTAGGAGATATTTATCAATTTTTAGAAGATTATGAGTTTTTCACAAAAGAATATGATAGATATGGACTTTTAGGTCACCTTCAGATATACAAAAATACAAAAGAGGTAAATACTATTTTTAAAACGGGCGTTGGTATGAGTTATCGATTGGACTACCAAAATGTTTATACCAGCAGTAAAAATTTTATTTTTGATGAGCAAGAGGGAGTTCAGAAACTTTTTGAACACTCTCGAATGAATCAATTACAAGTAACTTGCTTTCATGATTTAGATATTTCTTGTTTTTCTTTTAGATGTAATGGTGAGGAAAAGGTACAAAGATATTATTATTGGACAGATTTAAAAGGCCTAGAATCGATAGAGTTAAAAAAAGGAAATATAGAGACAACTCAACCTCTATATGTTCATTTCCAAAAAAGGAATATTAAATGTCCTGAAGTAGTAGAAAACGAACCATTTTATGTTATTCCGAATCGTTTAGTTTATGGTGATAAATTATCAGTTGAAGAAATCAAAAGTATGACTCAAAATAAGATTTACTGGGAACATATAAAGAGGGTTATTCAGAAAAAATTTAAGAAAGAAAAATGGACTTTTGAATTCATACTTCATAAGATAAGGATGAAAAATCGATGAACAATGTAACGTTAAGTATCATAATACCTGTTTATAATGTTGAAGCTTACCTAAGAAGATGTTTGAATTCTATACTTAAACAAAATACTTTAATAGACTATGAAATTATATTGGTTAATGATGGATCGACTGATACGAGTGGAAAAATTTGTGATGATTTCCAATCACACTTCCCTAATATTCAGGTGAAACATATAAAAAATGGTGGCGTTGCAGCAGCCAGGAACCTTGGTATAGCTCTATCAAATGGGAAATTATTATATTTTGTAGATCCAGATGACTATTTGACAGAGTCTTTTTTTATAGAGCTTGCTCCATATATAAATGATAATTGGGATGTTTTATGCTTTGGTTTTAATGAAGTAAAAGAAAAAAATATGGTCGCAATATCTTGTCGCGCACATAGATATAGTAAAATAGGAATATTAACTCATGAAGATTTTATTAATAATTTTGTAGATTTCTTTAGGACAGATATGATGTACAATGTTTGGTCAAGAGTTTATAAAAAAGATTTCATTTTAGAGCACGGTATTGAGTTTCCAAAAAAATCCATTGGGGAAGATACTTTATTTAATTTTCAAGTATATAAGCACTTAGAAACTATCCGATTTATTGAACCTTGTCTATACAATTATATAGCTGGTAGAAGTGGCTCTGCTTTAACAGTATTTAACCCAGTTAGAATTGAAATTCAACTAAATGAGCTTGCGGAGTTGAAACAACTATTGAAAAAATTTCATATAGAAGATTATTCTTTGTTGAAAGAGATAAAAACGAAGATTATTGTAAGTTCTGCCTTTCAAATTGCTAATTTAGAAGATACAAAAAAAAATAGGGTAAGATTATTAAGAAGCATTATTGAAAATGAACAATTTGATGACATTTTTTCAGGAGAAACTTATCAAATCATTGGTTCTTATGGTGTTTTAATAAAGAACAAGAACTTTTCTTTATTGCTTAGGAGGTTGACAATAGAGTTACTTGCCAGAAAAAAATTCAGAACAGTATTGTTTATTGAAAAATTAAAAATGAATCGAGTCTTACGTAAGATTGTTTTTAAATAATTTTTTAAAAAACTAACAGTAAAAAGGATATTATGTTAAAAATTAAATTTGAGAACCTTTTGGTGATTTTTGTATTAACTATAGTTACGGGATATGATACTATTATGACTACAATGTTAAATAGGACACTACCTAATATTCCCGTGATTTTATTAATATGTGTAGTTTTATTATTGATTTTTAGATTTTTATTTATAAAAAAATTTAGTGCATTTTATATTATATCGAGTATTTTATTGATATTGACAAGTATTATAGTATTTTTACGTACGGGTGGTACCAATTTTCTTCTGTATTCATTGTTGATTATACTATTATATCAAGCAGATGTTGATGTAGTTTTGAAAACATATGTGGGTGTATCAGGTATAATTGTCTTGTTAATCTTTCTACTCTCAATTTTAGGAGTAGTACCTAATTTACAATTTGCTCAAATTCGCTCATCTAGTTTAGTAGTTAGAAATTCATTTGGTTTCATCTATCCAACTGATTTTGCTTCTCACTGTTTTTACCTATTTATTGCTTGGGGTTATTTGCTTAGAGAAAAATACATATTTATCAGAACAATTGTAGGACTATCTTTAGCATTCTTTCTACTAAAATTTTGTGATGCACGACTAAATGCATTATCAGTTCTTGCTGCAACTTTGATTTTCATAATCATGTATTATACTAAAGAAAGAGAATTCAAAGTATACAGTATAATGCCATATTTTGCTCTTATTTTTTCTGCTTTCATGTTTTATGTTTCCTACTTTTTCACATGGTCTTCTTCGTTCTATGTGAATTTAAATAATCTGTTTAGTATGAGATTGTTTTTAGGTAAAAATGCACTGGATACATATGGTTTACCTTTATTTGGTAAAGCTGGAGTAAAGTTTATTGGCTATGGTGGGACCACCGAGTCGGTTCACAGTTATAACTATGTTGATTCATCTTATATCCAAATGTTATTTTATTATGGATTAATTCCTGTTGTATTGTTAGTATTGATTTATGTGTTTGCTTCAAAAAAAGTTCATAAGCAAAAAAAATATTTATTTCTAGCCCTATTATCTCTTATTACAATTAACTGTATGATTGAAGCTTTCTGGATAAGACCAGGATACAATATTTTTATGTTTACAATTTTTGCTAATTTGTATGATATCCAAAATAAGGAAAAAAGAGAAGTAAGACTATGAAAATAATAAAAAATTATGCTTATAATCTTTCTTATCAGTTATTACTCATAATACTACCTATCATCACAACTCCATACGTTACGAGGGTATTTTCATCAGAAGCTTTAGGAACCTATAGCTTCTTCAGCTCTATTGTTACCTATTTTCTTTTGCTAGCTAGCTTAGGAGTAGCTAACTATGCTACCAAGGAAATCTCAAGTAATAAGAAAGATATTTGTAGGAATTTTTGGGGCATTTATACTCTACAGCTAGGGGCAGCAATTTTTTCTTTTGTGCTGTATGTTGTACTATGTCTTATTTTACCTACTATGAAAAATCCTGTGGCTTATATTTTAGGTTTTAGTTTGATTTCTAAAGCTTTAGATATTTCTTGGTTATTTCAAGGTTTAGAGAATTTTCGAAAGATTACAGTAAGAAATATTACGGTGAAATTAGCTGGTGTTATTTCTATTTTTCTATTCATAAGATCATCAAACGATTTATCTTTATATGTTTTTTTACTAACCACTTTTGAATTGTTAGGACAATTAAGTATGTGGTTACCAGCAAAAGAATTTATTGGGAAACCACACTTCGATTTGATGTATGCTAAACGGCATTTGAAGCCAGTCATCTTATTATTCTTACCTCAGATTGCTATATCGCTCTATGTGACATTAGATAGCACTATGCTTGGGATTCTTGCTTCAGCAAGAGATGTAGGTATTTATGACCAAGCTTGGAAACTTGTTAATATTTTATTAACACTAGTGACTTCGTTAGGTAGTGTCATGTTACCACGGGTTTCAAATCTTTTATCTTCAGGGGATCATAAAGCAGTTAACAAAATGCATGAGATGTCATTTCTGATTTATAATTTGGTAATTTTCCCTATTATAGCAGGAATGCTAATTGTAAATGATGATTTTGTGAATTTTTTCCTGGGTCAAGATTTTCAAGAGGCACGTCATGCGATCGCAATTATGATTTTTAGAATGTTCTTTATTGGTTGGACCAATATTATGGGGATTCAAATTTTGATTCCTCATAATAAAAATAAAGAATTTATGCTGTCAACAACAATTCCTGCTATTGTGAGTGTGGGATTAAATCTTCTTTTGCTTCCAAAGCTGGGCTATATAGGTGCAGCAATTGTGTCTGTCTTAACAGAGGTACTAGTATGGCTGATACAGTTATTCTATACTCGCTCTTATTTGAGAGAGGTACCTATTCTGGGTTCATTGATTAAAATTATAATTTCATCAGGATTTATGTATGGTATCTTGCTATTTATAAAACAATTCCTAAATGTATCACCGATGATCAATGTGGGATTATATGCTTTTCTGGGAGCAATCATTTATGCAAGTATGATTTTGATTTTTAAAGTAATCAATCTAAATGAGTTAAAACAACAATTATTAAAAAAATAAAGGAGTGTAATATGTACGACTATCTAATCGTCGGTGCTGGTTTGTCTGGAGCAATTTTTGCTTATGAAGCAACCAAGCGTGGAAAAAAAGTAAAAGTTATTGATAAACGTGACCACATTGGAGGAAATATCTACTGTGAGAATGTAGAAGGTGTTAATGTTCATAAATATGGTGCCCATATCTTCCATACTTCTAATAAAAAAGTTTGGGATTATGTGAATCAATTCGCTGAATTCAACAACTACATCAACTCGCCTGTAGCTAATTACAAGGGTAGCCTTTATAATCTACCTTTCAATATGAATACTTTCTATGCTATGTGGGGAACAAAAACTCCTCAAGAAGTCAAAGATAAGATTGCTGAGCAAACGGCTCATATGAAGGACGTTGAACCTAAAAACTTGGAAGAGCAAGCTATTAAATTGATCGGTCTAGATATTTATGAAAAGTTGATCAAAGGCTATACTGAAAAGCAATGGGGACGTTCTGCGACTGACCTTCCACCCTTTATCATTAAACGTCTACCAGTTCGTTTGACTTTTGATAATAACTACTTTAATGACCGTTACCAAGGGATTCCAATTGGAGGGTACAACGTTATTATCGAAAATATGCTGAAGGATGTTGAAGTAGAACTTGGAGTTGACTTTTTTGCCAATCGTCAGGAATTGGAAGCTTCTGCTGAAAAAGTTGTCTTTACAGGGATGATTGACCAATACTTTGATTATAAACACGGTGAGTTAGAATACCGTAGTCTTCGTTTTGAACATGAAGTTCTAGATGATGAAAATTATCAAGGAAATGCAGTTGTTAACTATACGGAACGAGAAATTCCTTATACTCGTATTATTGAGCATAAACACTTTGAGTATGGTACACAAGATAAAACGGTCATTACTCGTGAATACCCAGCTGATTGGAAGCGTGGAGATGAGCCTTATTATCCAATCAATGATGAGAGAAACAATGCTATGTTTGCTAAATATCAAGAAGAAGCAGCACAGAATAATAAGGTTATTTTCTGCGGACGTTTGGCCGATTATAAATACTACGACATGCACGTGGTCATTGAACGTGCCTTGAATGTTGTAGAAGAAGAGTTTAAAAAAGATAATGAAGGATAAAATTGATATTGTTGTTTTATGGGTAGATGGGAAAGATCCTAACTTTATTAAGGAAAAACAAAGAATAAGCAGTCAAAAAGAATTATTAAATGAAGATACTGATGGTGAACAGCGTTATCGAGAATATGGAATTTTTCAATATTGGTTTCGTATGATCGAGAGACATGCACCGTGGGTTAATAATATTTATTTAATCACGAATGGTCAAAAACCTGATTGGCTGAATCTTAATCATCCAAAATTGAGATTGATATCACATAAGGAATTTATTCCAGAATCCTATCTTCCAACTTTTAATTCAGCGGCTATTGAGTTAAATCTTCATAGAATTGAAGGATTGTCTGAAAATTTTATTTATTTTAACGATGACATGTATTTGATAAAAGATGTAAAACCTTCAGATTTCTTCAAAAATAATCAACCGAGGCTTTTAGCAGTTTACGATGCTTTAGTTCCATGGTCCTCGTATACAAACACTTATCATAATAACGTTGAATTGATTTATCGTCATTTCCCCAAAAATCAAGCCTTAAAATCTTCTCCTTGGAAATTTTTTAATTATAGATATGGTACTTTAATATTGAAGAATATCTTATTACTTCCATGGGGCCCTACGGGGTATGTAAATCAACATCTTCCAGTTCCAATGAAAAAGAGTACTTTAGCTCATCTTTGGAAAATCGAGTCGGAGGTATTGGATAGAACGTCACGGAATCAATTCAGAAATTATGGGGTGGATGTGAATCAGTATATTTGTCAGCACTGGCAGATTGAAAGTAATGAGTTTTATCCAATTTCAAAAAATATGGGTGAATCAATTGAGCTAAATCAAATTGATAAGCTGAAGAAAATTTTTGGAAATAAGAAGCGAAAACTACTATGTGTGAATGATAGTATTAATATTGATGAAAGAAATATTATACTTTTCAAAAAATTATTAGAAGAACGCTATCCAGAAAAGTCATCTTTTGAAAAATGAAAGGTAAAATATGAAATACTACTTAAAAGAAGAATTTTTAAACGATGTTAACCAAAAAAATGCTGGCAATAAGGCACGTAATGATGTTGAAACTGTGTTAAATGAGTTGGGATATATCCCTTTAAGAGTATTGGTTGATGATTGGTATAAAATGAATGTACTCAAGGCACAGATACATAAATATCAAGCACTATCAAAAGCATTCAAACTTTTAAAAAGAGGCGATGAGATTGTTATCCAATTTCCATTATTACACCATTCCTTACTATTTAGTAATTTACTAAAATTCCTTAGAAAAAAAGGTATTAAAACCTATTTTCTGATTCATGATTTAGAAACTTTACGTTTTGTAAATGATGAAACATTACCTTTTAGAATGAAATTACGTATGAAAGTTACGGAGGGATCTTCTTTACATTATGTAAATGGTATTATTGCTCATAATAAAGTAATGAAAGGAGTATTAGTCAATAAAGGAGTTATTGGAGAAAAAATTACTAATTTAGAAATCTTTGATTATTTAATTCCAGATTTTATAGAAAAAACTAGTTTAAGAAAAGAACAACCAATAATTGTTGCAGGAAATTTATCACAAGATAAAGCAGCATATCTGTACTCATTACCTATAGAACCACAATTTAATTTATATGGTGTTGGATTTGATGAGTCTAGGAAGTTATCTAATGAAACCTACTTTGGTTCATTTCTTCCAGATGAACTTCCATCAGTATTGGAAGGAAGTTTTGGTTTAGTTTGGGATGGTGACAGTTCTGAGACTTGTAGTGGATTTTTTGGAGAGTATCTACGCTATAACAATTCTCATAAAGCGTCACTTTATTTGACTTCTGGTTTCCCTATCATTGTTTGGAAGGAATCTGCTTTGTCTCATTTTGTCTTAAAGAATAATTGTGGTATTACAGTTGATTCTTTGTTTGATATACAAGAAACAATCAATAGTATTTCGGAAGAAGAATATCAAGAGTTAGTAGAAAATGCACAAAAGGTAGGAAATAATATAAGATCAGGATATTATTTGAAAACAGCTTTAGATAAATTAATTAAATAATTGGTTTAAATTCAATAAGTAATGTGTCATTTGTCTCTGATTACTAATGAAAAAATTCTAATTTAATATAGAAAGGTAGTTCGATTATGAAAGGTATTATTCTTGCAGGAGGTTCAGGAACTCGCTTGTATCCTTTGACTCGAGCTGCATCAAAACAACTGATGCCGGTTTATGATAAACCGATGATTTACTACCCGCTTTCAACATTGATGTTAGCTGGTATCAAAGATATTTTAATTATCTCTACTCCTCATGATTTACCTCGCTTTAAAGAACTGCTTCAAGATGGTTCGGAGTTAGGAATTAATCTCTCTTATGCGGAACAACCTAGTCCCGATGGATTGGCTCAGGCCTTCATTATCGGTGAAAAATTTATTGGAAATGACAGTGTCGCCCTAATTCTAGGAGATAATATATACTATGGTCCTGGTCTATCTAAAATGCTTCAGAAGGCTGCTAATAAGGAGAGAGGTGCAACTGTTTTTGGATATCAAGTTAAGGATCCTGAAAGATTTGGTGTTGTGGAGTTTGATGCGGAGATGAATGCTGTTTCTATTGAGGAAAAGCCAGAACATCCTCGTTCCAATTATGCAGTGACCGGCCTTTATTTCTATGATAATGATGTTGTAGAAATTTCCAAAAATATTAAACCAAGCCCTCGTGGTGAATTGGAAATTACAGACGTAAATAAAGCATATCTAGAACGCGGAGACCTATCTGTTGAGCTGATGGGACGTGGCTTTGCTTGGTTGGATACAGGAACTCATGAAAGTTTACTGGAAGCTTCACAGTATATTGAAACAGTGCAACGTATGCAAAATCTTCAAGTTGCAAATCTAGAAGAAATTGCTTATCGTATGGGGTATATCAGCCGTGAGGATGTATTAAAGTTGGCGCAACCTCTTAAGAAAAATGAATACGGACAATATTTGCTCCGTTTGATAGGAGAAGCATAGATGACAGATAATTTTTTTGGTAAGACGCTTGTAGCTCGTAAGGTTGAAGCTATTCCCGGTATGTTGGAATTTGATATCCCTGTTCATGGCGATAATCGTGGTTGGTTTAAGGAAAATTTTCAGAAGGAAAAAATGCTCCCACTAGGTTTCCCAGAGTCCTTTTTTGCAGAAGGAAAATTGCAAAACAATGTATCCTTCTCACGTAAAAATGTTCTTCGTGGCTTGCATGCAGAACCTTGGGATAAGTACATCTCTGTAGCAGATGGTGGGAAAGTACTGGGTTCTTGGGTTGATCTACGTGAGGGAGAAACATTCGGAAATACCTATCAAACAGTAATTGATGCTAGTAAGGGTATCTTTGTTCCCCGTGGTGTAGCTAATGGATTTCAGGTTCTATCAGATACAGTCTCTTATAGCTATCTGGTCAACGATTATTGGGCATTAGATTTGAAATCTAAATATGCCTTTGTCAATTATGCAGATCCAGAATTAGGAATTGAGTGGGCCAATCTTGCTGAAGCAGAGGTTTCAGAAGCTGATAAAAATCATCCACTACTTAAGGATGTAAAACCTTTGAAAAAAGAAGATTTGTAAAAAAGGAAAGACTATGACTGAATACAAAAAAATTATCGTGACAGGTGGAGCAGGTTTTATCGGTTCTAACTTTGTTCATTATGTTTACAAGAACTTTCCAGATGTTCACGTGACAGTATTAGACAAGTTGACTTATGCTGGAAATCGCGCTAATATTGAAGAAATTTTAGGTGATCGTGTTGAGTTGGTTGTTGGAGATATTGCTGATGCGGAGTTGGTAGACAAGTTGGCTGCTCAAGCAGATGCTATCGTTCATTATGCAGCGGAAAGTCACAATGACAATTCACTGAATGATCCATCACCGTTTATACATACTAACTTCATCGGAACCTATACTCTTTTGGAAACTGCTCGCAAATATGATATTCGCTTCCATCATGTGTCTACAGATGAAGTTTATGGAGACCTCCCTCTACGCGAGGATTTGCCAGGACATGGTGAAGGTCCAGGTGAAAAATTTACTGCTGATACCAAATATAATCCTAGTTCTCCTTACTCATCAACCAAAGCTGCTTCAGACTTGATTGTCAAAGCATGGGTGAGATCATTTGGTGTCAAAGCAACGATTTCCAACTGTTCAAATAACTACGGTCCTTATCAACACATCGAAAAATTTATCCCACGTCAGATTACCAATATTTTAAGTGGAATTAAGCCAAAACTTTACGGTGAAGGTAAGAATGTTCGTGACTGGATTCATACCAATGACCATTCTTCAGGAGTTTGGACAATCTTGACAAAAGGTCAAATCGGTGAAACCTACTTGATTGGAGCTGATGGGGAGAAGAACAATAAGGAAGTTTTGGAACTTATCCTTAAGGAAATGGGACAATCTGCTGACGCTTATGACCACGTGACAGATCGAGCTGGTCACGACCTCCGCTATGCCATCGATGCCAGCAAACTTCGTGATGAACTAGGATGGAAACCAGAGTTTACTAACTTTGAAGCAGGTCTCAAAGAGACCATCAAGTGGTACACAGACAACCAAGACTGGTGGAAAGCAGAGAAAGAGGCTGTTGAAGCCAATTATGCTAAGACTCAGGAGATTATTAAATTATAAAAAGCAGGAAATCGCTGCTTTTTATTGCTATATTGGGAAGAGTTACAAAGTTGAAAGGTACAGAGATGATTTTAATTACAGGATCAAAAGGTCAATTAGGAACTGAACTGCGTTATTTATTGGATGAGCGTAATGAAGAATACGTAGCAGTAGATGTGGCTGAGATGGATATTACAAATGAAGAAATGGTTGAGAAAGTTTTCGAAGAAGTTAAACCGACTTTAGTATACCACTGTGCTGCCTACACCGCTGTTGATGCAGCAGAGGATGAAGGTAAAGAATTAGACTTTGCTATCAATGTTACGGGGACAGAAAATGTCGCAAAAGCATCTGAAAAGCATGGTGCAACCCTAGTTTATATTTCCACCGACTATGTCTTTGACGGTAAGAAACCAGTTGGAGAAGAGTGGGAAGTAGATGACCGACCAGATCCACAGACAGAATATGGACGTACAAAGCGCATGGGAGAAGAGTTAGTTGAGAAGTATGTGTCTAATTTCTATATTATCCGTACTGCCTGGGTATTTGGAAATTACGGTAAAAACTTTGTTTTCACGATGCAAAACCTTGCGAAAACTCATAAGACATTAACGGTTGTAAATGACCAGCATGGTCGCCCAACTTGGACTCGTACATTGGCTGAATTTATGACTTATCTAGCTGAAAATTGCAAGGAATTTGGTTATTATCATTTATCAAATGATGCGACAGAAGATACAACTTGGTATGATTTTGCAGTTGAAATTTTGAAAGATACAGATGTGGAAATTAAGCCAGTAGATTCAAGTCAATTTCCAGCAAAAGCTAAACGTCCGTTAAACTCAACAATGAGCCTGACCAAAGCTAAATCTACTGGATTTGTGATTCCAACTTGGCAAGATGCTTTGAAAGAATTTTATAAACAAGAAGTAAAAAGTGATGCTAACTAATTTGAATCCTGGTCGTTAATGAACTTCCCAGGAAAGTAATAGATATAATGTTTTCATGACAACAGCTTTGCAGTGCGTGAGAAATGAGTTAGATTAAAGAACTAAGACTGTTCCTCAGTTGCTTTTTAGAAATATGATTGATAATTCCTTGACTACCTAATGTAGTTGAGGTATTTTTGATATTATTCATATTTTTGCAAATCTGTTGTTTAAAAAATAATTTTCTAAAATTCAGAAAATTCTATTGACAGAACTTTAAAAAGGGTCTATAATGGATAGAAAAACAAAGGAGAGTACTATGAAAACAAGGAAAGTATTGGCTCTTGCGGGAGTCACTTTATTAGCTGCAGGTGTCTTAGCGGCTTGTTCTGGTGGTTCTGCTACTAAAGGTGAGCAGACCTTTGCATTTACTTACGAGACAGACCCAGATAATCTCAACTATTTGACAACCAGCAAGGCAGCTACTTCAAACATTACTAGTAACGTCATTGATGGATTACTTGAAAATGACCGTTATGGGAATCTTGTTCCCTCTATGGCAGAGGACTGGTCAGTTTCTAAAGATGGTTTGACCTACACTTATAAGATTCGTCAGGATGCCAAGTGGTACACATCTGAAGGTGAAGAATATGCTCCTGTCAAGGCTCAAGACTTTGTAACAGGTCTTAAATATGCAACAGATAAGAAATCACAAGCTCTTTACTTGGTACAAGATTCAATCAAGGGTCTGGATGATTATGCTAAAGGGGAAAATAAAGATTTTTCTCAAGTTGGAATTAAAGCCCTTGACGATCAAACAGTCCAATACACTTTGAACAAACCTGAAAGTTTTTGGAATTCTAAAACAACAATGGGTGTCTTGGCACCAGTTAATGAAGAGTTTTTGAACTCAAAAGGGGATGATTTTGCTAAAGCGACAGATCCAAGCAGTATCTTGTATAATGGTCCTTATTTGTTAAAATCTCTTGTGGCTAAATCTTCCGTTGAATTTGCAAAGAACCCTAACTATTGGGATAAGGATAATGTTCATGTTGATAAGATAAAATTGTCATTCTGGGATGGTCAAGATACCAGCAAACCTGCAGAAAACTTTAAAGATGGTAGTCTTACAGCAGCCAGACTTTATCCTACAAATGCAAGTTTTGCAGAACTTGAAAAAACGATGAAGGACAATATTGTCTATACCCAACAGGACTCTACGACTTATCTAGTTGGTACAAATATTGACCGCCAGTCCTATAAATATACTTCTAAGACTAGTGACGAACAAAAGACTTCTACTAAAAAGGCTCTCTTAAACAAGGATTTCCGCCAAGCTATTGCTTTTGGTTTGGATCGTACTGCCTATGCTTCACAAGTGAACGGTGTCAGTGGAGCAAGCAAAATTTTGCGTAATCTCTTTGTGCCACCAACATTTGTTCAAGCAGATGGGAAAAACTTTGGCGATATGGTCAAAGAAAAATTAGTAACCTATGGGGATGAATGGAAGGATGTTAATCTGGCCGATGCCCAAGATGGTCTCTACAATCCAGAAAAAGCCAAGGCCGAATTTGCGAAGGCTAAGTCAGCTTTACAGGCAGAAGGCGTGACCTTCCCAATTCATTTGGATATGCCAGTTGACCAGACAGCAACTACAAAAGTTCAACGTGTTCAATCTTTCAAACAATCGGTTGAAGAAACCTTGGGTACAGATAATGTCGTAATTGATATTCAACAACTACAAAAAGATGAAGTCTTGAATATTACCTACTTTGCTGAAACAGCAGCTGGGGAAGATTGGGATATTTCAGATAATGTTGGTTGGTCTCCAGACTTTGCGGATCCATCTACTTACCTCGATATTATCAAACCATCAGTTGGTGAAAACACTAAAACCTACTTTGGCTTTGATTCTGGTACAGATAATGCTGCAGCTAAGAAGGTTGGTCTGAACGACTATGAGAAATTGGTAACTGAAGCTGGAAATGAGACAATAGATGTAGCAAAACGTTATGATAAGTATGCTACAGCCCAAGCTTGGTTGACAGATAGTGCCTTGATTATTCCAACAACATCACTCACTGGTCGCCCAATCTTGTCTAAGATGGTACCATTTACGATGCCGTTTGCCTTCTCTGGTAACAAGGGGACAAGCGATCCGCTCCTATACAAATACTTGGAACTTCAAGACAAGGCAGTCACTGTGGATGAATACCAAAAAGCTCAAGATAAATGGATGAAAGAAAAAGAAGAATCCAATAAAAAAGCGCAAGAAGAACTTGCAAAACATGTGAAATAAGATAAAAAGAAGTTAGTTATTCGCTAACTTCTTTTGGTTTATCGAAAACGAATTGAAACCTATCCTCACTTTCAAAGATTATCAAGCTAATTTTTTTGTAGAAAAAATCCTGAGTTTTTATTCTCAGGATTTTCTTTCATCTCACTGTTGTGGTTGTTGAACTTGTGGATTTTGTGGCGTTGGTTGTACTGGTTGTGTCGGTTGACCAGCCTGGCCAGCTTGTCCTTGATTAGGATCAGTTGCTGGAGCATTATTGGGTTGTTGACCAGCCGTCGTACTTGCCTGTGTAGTTGAACTTTCAGCTGTTGTGCTTGGAGTTTCTACCGTTTGTGTTTGTTGTGTTACTGAATTATTCCATGTGTTCTTTGCGTTGTTCTGGAAGACGAATTCTCCATTTCGGAACAGGCCGTCTGGCATCGTCCAATCTCCAGGTTGGTCATCTTCTGATAGATACGAAATCATTGAGCGATAAACCTTAGCAGCAACTAGGAAACCATCTCCAACGATTGGAGTTAAACGATTTGAGTAACCAGTCCATACAGCCATAGAATACTTACGAGTATAACCTACAAACATTTCATCTGGAGCTACGTAGCCAGTGTTCTTGATATACTTTTCAATTTCGTCGTCAGTATAGTTAGAAGTACCTGTCTTACCTGCTTGTGGAAGCCATGGTAGGTAAGCACCACGTCCGGTTCCGTATGCTAAAACAGTTTTCATCATTTCGGTCATCATATAGGCAGTAGTTTCTTTCATAGCTCGTGTACCAGCATCAGAAAATTCTTTTTCACTACCATCACTAAAGACAATCTTATTGATATACATTGGTTTGTGGTAAGTACCACCATTAGCAAAGGCGGCATAAGCAGCAGCCATTTTTTCACTACTTGCACCGTATTGTTTGTTAGATTCTGTTGTATTACTTGAAATGGCGTTAGCATAGTGGATGCTTGGATAATCGATACCTAAGCCATTTAGGAAGGTTTTCGCTCGATCTAAACCAACTTTATTTAAGGTTTCGACTGCTGTAACATTACGTGATTGTTGGAGTGCATACTGAATTGTAATATTCCCAAAGTAGCCATGATCCCAGTTGTAGACAGGAGTATCAGTACCAGGATAGTTATAAGGAACATCATGTACAATAGAGGCAGTAGAGTCATAGACTCCATATTCTAAAGCGGGAGCATAGTCAGTGATTGGTTTCATAGTAGAACCCCAGTCACGGTTGGTTTCAACGGCTTGGTTGATTCCAAAAGATACATTACTTGATTGGTGACGGGCACCTAACTGAGCAATGACTTTACCATTTGTTACATCCACAATAGTGGAAGCTACTTGAAGTTCATCATCTGGATAAGCAACGTACTCATCTGTATTGTAAACATCCCAAAGTCGCTGTTGAACATCTTTGTCGACATTAGTATAGACTTCCATACCTGTGGTAAGAAGGTTGTAGCCCGTTTCTTGTTCGACTTGGTCGATTACTTCTTTGAGGTAGTTGTCCATATAGGCAGGGTAACTATTGGATGACTTCAAGCTTTGAAGTCCATCAGTGATAGGCGTATTAATAGCTTTTTCGTAATCTTCTGCACTGATATATTTCTGTCCCTTCATTTCTGAAAGTACTAAGTTCCGACGCTCTAGAGCAGCTTCTGGGTGGGAATATGGATCATATTGGTTTGGGGCTTGAGGCATTCCGGCTAGGAGTGCTAACTGTGGTAAGCTTAAATCCTTCAAGTCTTTTCCATAGTAATTTTCGGCTGCGGTTTGCATTCCATAGTTACCGTTAGACATGTAGACTTTGTTGATGTAGTAGGTCAGGATTTCTTGCTTGGTTGCTTTTTGTTCTAGTTGAACGGCCAGCCAAGCTTCTTGGGCTTTACGTGACAAGGTTTGGTCAGCAGTTGAAGTAGAGAAATAAGTTAATTTAATTAATTGCTGAGTCAAGGTCGAAGCCCCTTGTAGCCCTCCTTTCCCTTGGAGGTTTCTCAATGCTGCCCCCATGATACGAATGGTATCAACACCTCTATGATCAAAGAAACGGTGGTCTTCGATTGAGACGATAGCTTTAACCAAATCAGTGGGAATTTCATTGGCTTGAGCATTTACGCGACGTTCAGAACCAAGGTCAGCAATCAGTTCGTTCTTATTGTCATAAATCTTGCTAGAAGTTGTCGCGACTAGTTTACTTTCAGATAAGGCTGGAGCCTTGCTAACAAAGTAGAGGAAGACACCACCACCTAATAGAAATAAAGCGATAAATAAGGTAAGGAATGTAATTCCCATATACTTTAAAAATCGCAGAATAATTTGTTTATTCATCTTGTTTTACCACCTAGTAAATGTTCTTTGATAATATCGAGATAGGGAATTTGAGGGAAAGCTCCTTGCTTTACTAAATATCCGTATTCTTGAATATATCCAAGTGGCATTGATTTCTGCCCCTTATCTTGATGATAAAAGCGAATTAAATCAAGTGCCGGCAACAAATAAGTTTCTTGTTGAGAAGAAAAATGAAGCAGTACGAAGCAAATGCCCTGCTGTTCTAGAACTTGTTCCATATGTTGAATCTGGTGAAGATGGAAGTTCTTCATTGGGATAGCATTTTTTTGCCGCGTTTCTTTAGCTTCAAAGTCAATGTAATATCCTCTATACACGCCAGAGTAATCTGTTGTGGAAGCTTGTCTAAAATAGGCTTCTACAATTTTGGCCCGACTACGTTGAGGATAGTCTACTCGAACGATCTGAACAGGCGTTGGCTTTTTATGGATAACTGCCATGCCATGCGTTAGATAGTAGTCGTTGGTAGCGTTAATCATCTTTTCAAAAGTCATTCCTCTATTTGCGAAATTTTTTGGTTGAGAAATGGATGTTTGGCTTTTTTTCGATGAAATTTTATGAGGATAGTTGACCATATTTCTCCTTATTGGTACAATAACATCACTCTATTATACCATAAAAATAGAAAGAAAGGTGTAAAAATGACTACAGCTTTAATTATGGGATATTCTAACTTTGACTTGGGTTTATTTAATGAAAAAGATATCAGATTAAAAATCATAAAGAAAGCCATTCGCCGTGATTTAGAAAGTTTAGCAGAAGAAGGGATTAAATGGCTGGTTTTTACAGGAAACTTGGGATTTGAATCCTGGGTGCTAGATGTCGCAAATGAAATGAAAGAAGAATATGATTTCAGCCTAGCGACCATTTTTGATTTTGAAACACACGGGGAAAATTGGAATGAAGCGAATCAGCTTAAACTTAACCAATTTAAGCAGGTCGATTTTGTCAAATATGCCTATCCTAAATATGAACACATGGGGCAACTACGAGACTACCAACGATTTTTGCTGGAAAATACTGACTTAGCTTATTTTTTCTATGACCCAGAAAATGAAACCAAATTAAAATTTATGGACAATTTGATGAAAAATCAGGCAGGTTATCGCATAAAAAGGTTAACGTTTGAAGACTTAAATGAGCTAGCAGAAAATTTTTCTGAAAAGTAAGCCTTTGACCTTGATTTTTGTTTGCCTTTTTTTATATAATAATACTATTAGAAACCGAGAATGGAGAGAGAGATGGCAAGTATTATTTTTTCAGCGAAAGATATTTTCGAGCAAGAGTTTGGACGTGAAGTCCGTGGGTATAGTAAGGTTGAAGTTGATGAATTTTTGGACGATGTCATCAAGGACTATGAAACTTATGCTGCTTTAGTCAAGTCTCTCCGTCAAGAAATTGCAGAGTTGAAGGAAGAATTGTCTCGCAAACCTGAATCTGCACCGGTTCAAGCAGAACCACTTGAAATGACAGCTACAACTTCTATGACGAATTTTGACATTTTGAAACGTCTAAATCGTCTTGAGAAAGAAGTGTTTGGCAAACAAATTTTGGATAACTCTGATTTGTAAGAGATTATTTGAAAAGTGCAATTTTTGGATAATCGCGTGAGGAGAATTTCTTTTCATGAGGAAAGTCCATGCTAGCACAGGCTGTGATGCCTGTAGTGTTTGTGCTAGGCGAAACCATAAGCCTAGGGACGAGAAATCGTTACGGCAGTTGAAATGGCTAAGTCCTTGGATAGGCCAGAGTAGACTTGAAAGTGCCACAGTGACGGAGTCTTTCTGGAAACGGAGAGAGTGGAACGCGGTAAACCCCTCAAGCTAGCAACCCAAATTTCGGTCGGGGCATGGAGTACGCGGAAACGAACGTAGTACTCTGATTGCTATCAGCTGTAGGCTGTTAGTGGTAGACAGATGATTATCGAAGGAAGTGATCCTAGTCACTTCTGGAACAAAACATGGCTTATAGAAAATTGCATATAGGTTGGGGCTGAGAAATTTTCTCAACCTCATTTTTTAAAGTGGACATATAGAAAGGTCTTATAAGACTGAAAATGAAAAAAGAATTTAATTTAATCGCGACCGCTGCGGCGGGTCTTGAAGCCGTTGTTGGGCGAGAAATGCGGGAGTTGGGCTACGATTGTCAGGTTGAAAATGGCCGTGTTCGTTTTCAAGGAGACGCGAGAGCCATCATCGAAACCAACCTCTGGCTTCGTGCAGCAGACCGTATTAAGATTATCGTAGGAACTTTCCCAGCTAAGACTTTTGAGGAGCTGTTTCAGGGAGTTTTCGCCCTAGATTGGGAAAATTATTTACCGCTTGGTGCTCGCTTTCCGATTGCCAAAGCTAAATGTGTTAAATCTAAACTGCACAATGAGCCAAGTGTACAGGCTATTTCAAAGAAGGCTGTTGTTAAGAAATTGCAGAAACATTATGCTCGTCCAGAAGGTATTCCCTTGATGGAGACTGGTCCTGAGTTTAAGATTGAAGTTTCTATTCTGAAAGACGTAGCAACTGTCATGATTGATACGACAGGATCCAGTCTCTTTAAACGTGGCTATCGTACAGAAAAAGGTGGCGCTCCTATCAAGGAAAACATGGCAGCAGCCATTTTGCAACTTTCTAACTGGTATCCAGACAAGCCTTTGATTGATCCTACCTGTGGTTCGGGAACTTTCTGTATCGAGGCAGTTATGATTGCTAGAAAGATGGCGCCTGGTCTTCGTCGCTCCTTTGCCTTTGAGGAGTGGAACTGGATTAGCGATCGTTTGATCCAAGAAGTGCGTACAGAAGCAGCCAAAAAAGTAGATCGTGAACTGGAACTAGATATCATGGGTTGTGATATCGATGCACGTATGGTCGAAATTGCTAAGGCTAATGCTCAGGCAGCAGGGGTTGCAGGCGATATTACCTTTAAGCAGATGCGCGTGCAGGATTTACGTTCCGATAAAATCAATGGAGTGATTATCTCCAACCCGCCTTATGGTGAACGCTTGTCAGATGATGCAGGGGTTACCAAGCTTTATGCTGAGATGGGTCAAGTATTTGCCCCGATGAAAACGTGGAGTAAATTTATCCTAACTAGTGATGAAGCTTTTGAGACCAAGTACGGTAGTCAGGCGGATAAGAAACGGAAGTTGTACAACGGAACTTTAAAAGTTGATTTGTATCAATATTTTGGTCAGCGTGTTAAACGTCAGGAAGCAAAGTAGGAAGGAAAACTCATGAGTAAGAACAGACGGAATCGTCATAAAACAGAACATCCAGAAGCGCAATTTGATTTTGATGATGCCAAAGAGCTAACGGTTGGAGAAGCTATGCGAAAAAATGAAGAGGTGGAAGCAGGTGTGTTGCCTGGAGATTCTATCTTGGACAAGTATGTGAAACAACATAAAGATGAAATTGAGGCAGATAAGTTTGAAACACGCCAGTTTAGCAAGGATGATTTAGTTGAAAAAGAAGAGGTAGAGGAGACTCAGACTCTGGATAATTTGCTTCAAGAGCTTCGTGAGGAAACAGGAGTAACTTCTCCAGCTCCAGAAGATGAATTGCGTCAGTTTGATGATTTAGAATTAACAAGAGTTTCAGAAACTCCTCTTGTCGAAGAATTTGAGACTGAAGAGGTACCATTGGTTGGAGCGGAAGAGGCTCTCACACGTTCTCGAGTGACGGATAGTGAAGATGGGAAAAGTAAGAAGAAATGGGTGCTTTACGGTATTCTAGCCGCATTAGTGGTTCTTATCCTTGGAACTGGTTATTATGTTTATCGTCAAGTAGCTCGTTCGACCAAGGAAATCCAGACTTCTCAATCATCTACAAACACGCAGTCAGATGCAGAAGAATTCAATAATTTATATGATGCTTTCTATACAGATAGCAACAAAACAGCTTTGAAGAATAGCCAGTTTGATAAACTGAGCCAACTGAAGACCTTACTTGATAAATTAGAAGGTAGTCGTGAATATACGCTTGCAAAATCTAAATATGATAGCCTCGAAACGCAAATCAAGGCCATTCAAGAGGTCAATGCTCAATTTGAAAAGCCAGCTATTGTTGATGGTGTTGTAGATACAAATGCCAAAGCCAAATCGGATGCTAAATTTACAGATATTAAAACTGGAAATACGGAGCTTGATAAATTGCTAGATAAGGCTATCAGCCTTGGTAAGAGCCAGCAAACAAGTGCTTCAAGCTCAAGTTCAAGTGAAACTAGCAGCTCAAGCTCTAGTCAAGCAAGTGAAAATACTGCTAGTGAAACAAGTCCAAGTAGCTCAAATACTGCATCAACTGAAACTAGCAGTACTCGCAGTGAAGTCAATATGGGTGTATCAAGTGCAGGGGTTGCTGTTCAAAGAAGTGCGAGTCGTGTTGCCTATAATCAGTCTGCTATTGATGATAGCAATAACTCTGCCTGGGATTTTGCGGATGGTGTTTTGGAACAAATTCTAGCGACTTCACGTTCACGTGGTTATATCACTGGTAACCAATACATCCTTGAACGTGTCAATATCGTTAATGGTAATGGTTATTACAACCTCTACAAGCCAGATGGAACCTACCTCTTTACCCTTAACTGTAAGACAGGATACTTTGTTGGAAATGGTTCTGGACATGCGGATGATTTGGACTACTAAACAGTCGTTACAAAATTCTTTCTTTTCAAAAGTAAAAATGATAAAATAAAACAAATTAAACAAGAGGAGTGTCAAATGACAAAAGCTAACTTTGGTGTCGTAGGTATGGCCGTAATGGGTCGTAACCTTGCCCTTAATATTGAATCTCGTGGTTACACAGTTGCTATTTACAACCGTAGTAAAGAAAAAACGGAAGATGTGATTGCTTGCCATCCTGAAAAGAACTTTGTACCAAGCTATGACGTTGAAAGTTTTGTAAACTCAATCGAAAAACCTCGTCGTATCATGCTTATGGTTCAAGCTGGACCTGGTACAGATGCTACAATTCAAGCCCTTCTTCCACACCTTGACAAAGGTGATATCTTGATTGATGGCGGAAATACTTTCTACAAAGATACAATCCGTCGTAATGAAGAATTGGCAAACTCAGGTATCAACTTTATCGGTACTGGGGTTTCTGGTGGTGAAAAAGGTGCCCTTGAAGGTCCTTCTATCATGCCTGGTGGACAAAAAGAGGCCTACGAATTGGTTGCAGATGTTCTTGAAGAAATCTCAGCTAAAGCACCAGAAGATGGTAAACCATGTGTGACTTACATCGGTCCTGATGGAGCTGGTCACTATGTGAAAATGGTTCACAATGGTATTGAGTATGGTGATATGCAATTGATCGCAGAAAGTTATGACTTGATGCAACACTTGCTAGGCCTTTCTGCTGAAGACATGGCTGAAATCTTTACTGAGTGGAACAAGGGTGAATTGGACAGCTACTTGATCGAAATTACAGCTGATATCTTGAGCCGTAAAGATGATGAAGGTCAAGATGGACCAATCGTAGACTATATCCTTGATGCTGCAGGTAACAAGGGAACTGGTAAATGGACTAGCCAATCATCACTTGACCTTGGTGTGCCATTGTCACTCATCACTGAATCAGTATTTGCACGTTACATCTCTACTTACAAAGAAGAACGCGTACATGCTAGCAAGGTTCTTCCAAAACCAGCTGCTTTCAAATTTGAAGGAGACAAGGCTGAGTTGATTGAAAAAATCCGTCAAGCCCTTTACTTCTCAAAAATCATTTCATACGCACAAGGTTTTGCGCAATTGCGTGTAGCTTCTAAAGAAAACAACTGGAACTTGCCATTTGCAGATATCGCATCTATCTGGCGTGATGGCTGTATCATCCGTTCTCGTTTCTTGCAAAAAATTACAGATGCTTACAACCGTGATGCAGACCTTGCCAACCTTCTTTTGGATGAATACTTCTTGGATGTTACTGCTAAGTACCAACAAGCAGTGCGTGACATCGTAGCTCTTGCGGTTCAAGCTGGTGTACCAGTGCCAACCTTCTCAGCAGCTATTACTTACTTTGATAGCTACCGTTCAGCTGACCTTCCAGCTAACTTGATCCAAGCACAACGTGACTACTTTGGTGCCCACACTTACCAACGTAAAGACAAAGAAGGAACCTTCCACTACTCTTGGTATGACGAAAAATAAGTAGGTCTGCCATGGGGAAACGGATTTTATTACTTGAGAAAGAACGAAATCTAGCTCATTTTTTAAGTTTGGAACTCCAAAAAGAGCAATACCGAGTTGATCAGGTTGAGGAGGGGCAAAAAGCCCTTTCCATGGCTCTTCAGACAGACTATGACTTGATTTTATTGAATGCTCATCTGGGGGATATGACAGCCCAGGATTTTGCAGACAAGCTGAGCCGAACTAAGCCAGCTTCAGTCATTATGGTCTTGGACCATCGCGAAGACTTGCAAGATCAGATTGAGGCAATCCAACGCTTTGCCGTTTCGAACATCTATAAGCCAGTTATTATTGAGAATTTGGTGGCTCGTATTTCAGCGATTTTCCGAGGTCGGGACTTTATCGACCAACACTGTAGTCAGATGAAGGTTCCAACGTCTTACCGCAATCTGCGTATGGATGTAGAACATCATACTGTTTATCGTGGCGAAGAGATGATTGCTCTGACGCGTCGTGAGTATGATCTTTTGGCTACTCTTATGGGAAGCAAGAAAGTCCTGACTCGTGAGCAGTTGTTGGAAAGTGTCTGGAAGTATGAAAGTGCGACAGAAACAAATATTGTGGATGTCTATATCCGTTATCTACGTAGCAAGCTTGATGTAAAAGGTCAAAAAAGCTACATTAAAACCGTGCGTGGTGTTGGTTACACCATGCAAGAATAGAATGGCAGTCATGCTCGTGTAACTGCTTTTTGAGCTCCATACTATCTGTAGCAGGAATCCCTGAATAATAGATAGTATGGAGCTTTTTTGAATAGCTACAAATGATGGCTTGTAATGGTCCAAAGGTCTGGTCAGGGAGAATGATTTCTTCTTGACCATAGTTTATACTCAATGAAAATCAAGGAGTAAACTAGGAAGCTAGCTGCAGGTTGCTCAAAACACTAATTTTGAGGTTGCAGATGGAAGCTGACGTGATTTGAAGATATTTTCGAAGAGTATTTGTATCTGATGGACTTTACTTTCATAGTTTCCTATTTTTGGCACTCAAAAGGAATGGCTTATATGTAGGATAAGTTGACATGTTCTTTATAAGTATTCAAAAAAATGGCATTTATCATAGTCTTGAAGAAAAGGAAAATTTTATTTTTATTTTAACGCTATAATATAATAAATGGTTTAAATCCTGAAATATTCTGAAAATAATGGAAAATAATAAAAAATAATAAAAAATAATTAATATAATTGACAAATCTGCTAATGTAAATTATAATATTGA